>CAKZNE010000135.1 GCA_937129395.1 uncultured Cryomorphaceae bacterium
GTTACGGCTTGAGTTACAACTGTTGGAGGAGTATCGTCAACCACAGTTACCGAAGCTTGGGCTGTTGATGTATTTCCGTTCGCATCGGTAAGGGTAAGAGTTACATTATTTGCACCTATATGGTTGCAAGAAAAATGGCTTTGATCAATTGTTCTGCTGGCAATTCCGCAAGCATCGGAAGAAGCATTGTCTATGTCATCTGCAGTAATGGTTGCATTCCCTGTTGCATCCAAATAAAGAGTAATATTTTGGGCAACCGTTAAAGGGGAAATCGTATCTAGGATGGTAACTGTTCCTATATCACTTGAGCTATTTCCATTAGCATCGGTAAGGGTAAGGGTTACATTATTTGCTCCTATATGGTTGCAAGAAAAATGGCTTTGATCAATTGTTCTGCTTGCAATTCCGCAAGCATCGGAAGAAGCATTGTCTATGTCATTTGCAGTAATGGTTGCATTGCCTGTTGCATCCAAATATAGAGTAATATTTTGGGCAACCGTTAAAGGAGAAATCGTATCCATAATGGTAACGATTCCTATATCACTTGAGCTATTCCCATTCGCATCGGTAAGGGTAAGAGTTACATTATTTGCTCCTAAATTGTTGCAGGAAAAAGAGTTCTTATCAATTGTTTTAGACGCAATGCCACATGCATCAAACGAAGAGTTATCTAGGTCGTTTGCATTAATTGTGGCATTTCCCGACGCATCTAAATAAACAGAAATGTTATTAATATTAACCGAAGGCGCAACAGTGTCTAAAACCTGTATGGCAAAGCTTTTTTTGTATTTCTTTTTTACATTAAACACAATGTGATCCATTTGAGAGCTCCCTCCCGCTTCATGAAAATATTGCCAGCCATTGATTAAATTCGGATTTAAATTATTGCTAGCGGAGGTGTCGAATCCTGCATTTTGATTTTGGAGAGCTGGGGGAATATTCCAAGCTCCATTGGTTTCTAAGTTTTTCCATTGGGCTGAAATACTTCCTTGCCCATTGTTGGCCCCTAGATCAATGGTAATTTTCCATTGGGTCCAGCCACCAAAAGATTTTGAATTTACACTTCCAGCATTTACACGATTGGGTTTCCATAGTTCTACTAAATGGCTATTGTCTCTATCAAATAATCCAAAAGTTACTTCGCTGTTTTCAATTTCACCATTCGCATTGGCATCAAAGCCAAAAGCCAAATTGCTACCCCAGAAATTACGATTGTGATCAAAACTTATTTCAATAATATCGCTAGGTCCATAAGATGGAAATTGAAAACTACCGCCTTCCGTATAAGAAGCTTTTAATCTTCGATTTCCACCTAAATCTGAAATATTTAAGCCATGGCTAGAAGGGAAATTTCCAGCAGAGGCGAAACCAGAAACCTGGGCTTCATTAAGACTCGCATTTCCACTAACTAGCCAATTATCCTGACCCTGAATTCCTGTTAGATTTAAGGTCTCAAAATCGTAAGTCTTTGAATTTCCATTGACCTCCGTAAATTCAAAATCCTGATGGGTAATTCCTAACGGGAAAATGGCACCAGAAGCCAATCCAGAAACTTGCTGCACATCATAGCTTTCACAATTATCCAAAACGGAAGGAAAAGGAAACAAAACGTTTTGGTTGCACTCTGTTCCCGTGGAGTAGCTTGTTATATCATTTGGAACCGTAAATACAGGCCCGTACTGATCTTCCACTGTAACAATAGCTGATTTTGAAGCTATATTTCCGCTGGCATCCTGGGCTGTTAAAAAAATCAAATTTTCACCTAAATCGCTGCAAGTAAAAGTACTTTTTGAAAGGCTTAATTGTGTAATTCCGCAGCCGTCCGCTGATCCATTATTAATGTTATTCGGACTAATACTTGCCTGCCCATTCATGTCTAGAGTAAGACTAAGGTTTTGTGTGACCACTGTTGGAGCTATGCTGTCAAGCACCGTTACTTGAAAAGTGCAAGAATCGACACCACAATTGTTGGTTGCAAAAACCTTCACCGTTGTGGTTCCAAGATTAAAACTTTCACCACTTGCATCACCAAAGCCAGAGGCTGTAGTTGCACCGCTTAACACATACGTACCCGTAACGTTTGTTCCATACGCATCTACTGTATAGGATACATTTGATGCACAGCCCATATTAATATAAGAGTTAATGTTGGAAGGGCAGGTTGTGAAGTTTGGAAGGTCACCATCGGTATTTATCGTAAAATTTTCACTTGTTTTACAACCATTATTATCCTCAACATAAAAGGTGTAATTTCCTTGAGCAAGATTTGTGGTTTGCTGCCCATTATTTACAATTAAATCCTTATGACCCGTATAAGAGGTGTTATTAGCACTGGAGTTTCGGTTGGCCTGGATCCCAAAATGCAAATCGTTAAAGTTTTGATTGTCAGCAAAAAACTGTGAAAAGGTAAAGCTTGTTGCGCCCACTTCTCTTAAAGAGTATTGAGCACCGCCATTTTGAATTTCAATTTTGTATTCATACCATTTATCCGCTGGTAGTGAACCTGCTCCGGTTAAATTGGTGGCATTGGAGGAAGTTCTGATTGTAACATTTATATCTGAAGAAGCCCCATTATCGAAAAAATAAAAGCCATTGCTAATTCCTTGGGTACCATTACTGTTTCCCTCATGAAAACCAACCATAATAGCCTTGTATCCTGCATTTGGAATGTATATTTTTCCGCGTAGGGTAAGCCCTTCATTTTTGGTAAACGAATTATTTGATAAGAATCTACTACTCCAATTGAAACCTGTTGCAGTAAGACCTAACTCATTGGCTGCCTGATTAATATTCATGTTTAATGAATTATAGTCTGAGGCAGAATAAGGGTTTAAGTTCTTATTGTAAATTTCTTGTCCAAAAACAAAAGGGGCTGTTCCGTTTGAACTAAGACTAATACTTCCATTTTGAGCAGTTGGACAGCTGGTATTGGTAATTTGACCTGTTAGATTTATTGGACAGTTGGGAGGTCCGTTTGCCTTCAGTCCGGAGGAATAACTGATTAATATTAGAAGAGTAAATTGAAGGTAAACACCTGATTTTAAAAGGCGTGAAAAGCTAAAATTGGGTATCATACTAGTGATAAATATTGGTTATAATTATCAAAACTAGCGTGGACTGGCTTGTAAAACTCAGGTTTGTGCGCAAACCAAATAAAACTGTTCGCGAACTTAATAAAAGAAGGTGCGAATGGAAAAAGGCTTATTAAAGTAGGTTTATTTGTTTTAGGAAATTGTCCTTAAAGGTTCTCCCCAAGGGTAATTCCTTGTCCATAATATAAACTACAAAAAGAGCCATATCAACTTTTTGAACTTTGGTAATATTGAGAATGACAGACCGATGCGTTTGAACGAAAATGGAGGAATCTAGTTTTGCTGAAAGCTCTTTTAAGGACTCTCTCAGGGTGAATTTTTTGGTGTTTGTATTTACAATACAATATTTATCTTCCACTTCGATCCAAGCGATTTCATCAACCTCAATTTTCACCAAATTATTCCTTTCCTTCACAAAAAAGCTTTTAATCGGTTCTGAAAAAGTGGATTCTATTGGAAAGGAATTACTCGTGGTAAGCTTATTATTGGAAAGAGTTAGTTCTAAACTTCTACTTAATCTGGATTTGGTAAATGGTTTTATAAGATAGTCGTGGGGTAGGGCTTTTTTTGCAAATCCAAAAGTCTCATCATCGTCAAATGAGGTGATAAAAATTATCGGAGTTTGGCAAGTTTCTTTAAATGATTTGGCTAATTCAATTCCCGAAACCCCTCCTTTGAGGTTAATATCCATTAAAACTAAATCCGGATTTTTTAAGCTGAATAGTTCTTTGGCTTTGGTAGCATTGTCTGCCACTCCAGATACCTCATGTCCTAATTCCTCAATGTACATCTCTAAGGTATCGGAATAATTAATCTCGTCCTCAACAATTAAAATTTTAATTCTATCCATCAAAACTCAAATTTAATGGTTCGATGGCAAATTAATGATGAATTGAGAACCTTTCCCAACTTCACTTTGTATTTTTAAAGAACCCTTGTTTTTTTGAATAAATTCTTGACTGATTTTTAATCCCAAACCAAAACCTTTCTCTCCTTTTGACCCTTCGGAACTAAAGTTTTTAAAGTCAAGTATAGCTTTCAATTTTTCTGGAGAAATTCCCGAACCTTGGTCCATAATTTGGATTTCAAAACAGCCCTTGGATTCTTTTCCTAGAATTTTTACTTCTCCACCTTCTGAACTATACTTAATGGCATTACTTATAATATTCCGAAGAAACGTAGAAATGGTATTACTGTCTCCAAAAACGCTGTTGTCCTTAATAGCGCTACTAAGAATAATGCCTTTTGAATCTGCATAATTGCCTAATAACTCTACATTTTCCAAAACCAAATTTTTGATTTCAATTTTTTGTGGGTGAAAGGGGAGACTGCCTAATTGCGACATTGCCCAACTTAGGAGGTTGTTTAATAAAAAGTTTAGTTGATGAATGGATTTGTCTATTTGCGATCCCAGAATTTGGAGTTTTTCTTGTTTCCCGTTTTTAATGTAGTAATCAAGTTTTTGACCCACCCCTTCCAAGCCTATCATTGGGCTTCTCAAATCGTGGCCAATTATAGAAAAGAATTTGTCCTTAGTTCTGTTGGCCTCCTCTAGCTTGTTTTTTGTTTTTTTAAGATTTCGATACAAAAACACCAAGAAAATGACAAAGCAAAAAGCAAAAGCCATAATAATTGCCAAGTAAATAATTTGAGATTTTTGTTTGGATGATTCTATTGAAATAATTTCTTGCTCAGCTTGCAGCTGAAGAATTTCCTTTTCACGTTGATCAGCCTCAAATTGTTCCTTATAGTAGGCTATTTGAGTTTGTAGTTCAATATTCGCCAAACTATCATTAAGAACACGGTGTTTTTCTATATACTTTATCGCTTGTTCATAATTTTTAAATTGGGCATTAAATCTGTATTTGTCGTAGAGGTATATTTTTTTAGCGTCAATATCATAAGGTGAAATATCTATGGCATTAAATCTTTCTAGAGCACCTTTATAATTAACCTTAAGACCGAGCTTACTTTGAAAAAATTTCCTTTTCATGGTATTGTGAACTATCCCATCATCCCATTTTAATTGGGTGATTTCTATAAGGACAGAATCTATCATATCAATACTTTTTAGGTAATTTTTCTCTATTTCATAAAGGTCAATGAGGTGTGCGAAAAGAAGTAATTTACTTTGATAGGATTGCCGATCTTTATTGGATAACCCTAATGCTTCAAACCACATTGATTTTGCTGTATCCAACTCTCCCTCTTTAAAATATAGATATCCTAGGTTGGTTAAGGAGCTGATGGGGCTTATGCCCAATTCCTTTTCTAGGCGATAAGATTTTTCTAAATAAAACTTTTGAAGAGAATCATTCTTCATATCATAATAAACCGAAGCCAGGGTATTTGCTGCATAGGCTTCTAGTTTTTTACTTCCAATTTTTTCTGCGATACTTTGAGACTTTAAAGTGTTTTTCAAAACTGCAGGAATATCTCCTTTGTCCCTCCTTACCCAGGCTATGGATAAAAAGGTTCGGCTTATTCGCATAGAGTCCTTTATCTCTATGGCCATTTTATTAGATCTTAAAGCAAAGCTCAAAGCGGAATCTATATTCCTCATTTGCGCATAGTCGTTTACAATAGCGACCATAAAATCAATTTGAACACGAGAAGAATCCTCCAATTCGGTTAGACTTAAAATATGTTGTATCGCAGGTATAGAAATATTAGGAGGAGTTTTTAAATATTTGCTAAGGCTATCCCCCCAGTTGGTGGAAGGAAATTCTTGGGAATAGCTTTTTTGATTTGGAAAGAATGCTATCAATAAGCTTAAAGTGAACAAATGTTGCCTTAATTTCATAAAGGAGCTATTTTCTGATTTTCAAAAATAGAAATAGCTTTGGATTGACCTATGAAAAGGAATTAAACTCTATAAATTATTTTGGCCCAATAAAATTTCTTCCCAAATCATAAGAAGAGGCCTTGGTTTTGTCCAAAAAATAATTTGAAAAGGAAAATTATCATTGTGAGTCGCAACAGGATCAAGGACTATGACCTCTGTTTTTTTAGAATTTCAACTCAACTGTAAACAATAACAGAAAGTGTAAGTAAAAGGATGTAAATAAAAACGAGGCTTTTTAATTTACGCATGGGCTTTGCTTTTAACATTATACTTTTATTAACGCATGCAAGCCAAATTGGTTGGGTTTAATTTTAGGGATGGGATCACACCCGTCCTAAACGTTTCTGGATTTTAATTTAAATGTTGATAATCAGCAAAAGGAAAATCCTTAAATTCCTCTGACATCCTTCAAATCAAGTCCCTAAAAGAAAAAACAAGACTAGCCGCAATAATTTTTTCTATATTGATCCTTAAGAAAGATGTTTTCGAAAACCATTTTCAAATCCTAAACATAAAAATCATGATTAAAAATATTACTAAAATTTCATTTCTTTTATTATTTCTACAAATAGGTTCTCAGTTAAATGCCCAAGTATGTTGGCTAGCAAAGGACTCTGTAAATCAGGGATCTGACTCCTCAGCTTTTGTGGTTTACAATTACCACAATGGATTATTAACAACACTTGAATACACGGATTCGGCAGGCCAAGGTATTGAGACCACTGATAGTATTATTTATGGCAGCAATGGTAAACAAAGCCATATTAGAGTTTACGATGCTGGGCTTTCCACACTTTTTAGAACCACCACCTTAAGTTATGATATGAATGATCGTGTAAATCGGATTCATGTTTGGGAAGATAATGGCTTTGGCCCAAGTACCATTGCCCATGATATATTGTATAATGGTTCAAACCAAATCCAGCACCTTCGAGTGGACACCGCATCAATAACCGGAACACCAGAGGCCTTTGATTTAAGCTTTGAAAATATTGTTTGGCAAAACGGAAATATTATCAATGTAGATTTGATAGGAGACCTTATTGGTTTGGGTACGGATGACACTATTGAGTTTAGAGTGGAATATGATAATATGAAAAATATTGAACGTTTTTTACCCTTTGAAGATGCTGGAAGTTTTATTGAGCAAATAAGTTCCAATAATATTACAAAGTTGATTACGGTAAATGACGAAATTGTAGGAACCACAGGTACCCTGGCCCTGGATAGAAATTACACTTATGACAGCAATGGAGAAGTTAGTACTAGAACCGAAAATATAGCTCTGTTTACGGATAATCCAAGCACTACTGGCTTTTTGTTTCAATGTTCTGGAGTTGGACTTGAAGAAAACGAATTTAGTTCATTCTCAATTTATCCATTACCAGCAAAAGAAGAAATTACTATTGAAGCTGATGAGATGATTTTTGAAATAAAGCTCTTAAGTTTAAATGGCCAATTAGTTTTTAAAGAGCAATTCGCAACAGAAACCGCAACTCTATCTTTAAGTGGAATTGATTCTGGTCTTTATATTATTGAAGTAATTGGAGATAAAAAAGTTAGTAGGACTAAGGTTTTGGTGGAATAATATCAGAACAAAAACAACTCACCTCATTAAAAGCCTGCCTATTTAGTTTCTATAAGATGCTATTGGGCAGGTTTTTTTATAGAGTTTTTAGTTTTAAAATTGATAAGAAAGAATTCCAATGCAGATTTCCAAATCCCTTCACACTCACACTCACACTCACACTCAAACTCACCCCCCCTCTACCCAATCTTCCCTTCCAAACTCATCCAACCTCCACCATTATGAACTTCATCAAAACCATTGGATTTTAAAATCTTTTTCGCAGAAGCACTTCGCATTCCGGAAGCACAGCAGGTAATTACTGTTTGACCTTTTTTAATTTTAGAAAGTTGCCCTCCTAAACTTTGCAAAGGGATGTTTTTGGAACCTTTAATATGACCGGACTGAAACTCTCCCTTGGTTCTTACATCAATGATTTGGGCGCCATTTTTTACGAGATCTTGAAAATTTACTTTTGGCCCAAAACCCAAAAGACTTTTTATTGATTGTATCATTATTTATTTATCTCGTTTGAAAATTTACTTCCAACCAACTCCCACCATTCTCACAATCTACGCCTTGGTTTTTCAAATAATTTACGGCTTGTCCACTTCGGTTTCCACTGGCGCAACAAAGGATTATAGGTTGCTTTAGGTTTTTAATTTCATCTATGCGTTGTGGAATTTCTTGCAAAGGTATGTTTAGGCTTCCTGCCACATTTCCACCGGAAAACTCAGCGATGGTTCTGACGTCAATTACGGTAATTTGTTCCTTACTCATTTCGCTATTTTATTTTTGATCTTTGCTTTTTCTTTTAAAACTGCTAAAAAGTAACCCGCCCATAAGGCTGCCGTAAACTGTGCTATTTAGGGGTTTGGAGGTGATGTTGCAGTTTCCACTACTGCATCCGATATAGTAATAATATGCAAATCCTGCTATGGCTCCAATGCCAATTCCTAGAAAGGTAAATTTGTTTTTAAGAAAATAATTCATGGGCTTTTCCTTTTCCGCAAAGGATAAATTTAAAAGGAAATCTATTTAAGATATCTTCTTCCGAGTTGATAAACCCAATCCCTTATATATAGGACAAAAACTGATAAAACTAGTTAGAATAAATATTGCAGAAACAGCCAACAACACAATGGCCAAAGTACCGGAAATTAAACCACCAAGGTAGAGGCCAACAACTGCGGCGGCAATTAGAATTCGTATAATACGATCTGTTGAATTCACATTTTTCTTCATAATTAATCTCTTTAGAATTATTTGTCGAGGACAAAAGTCAGATAAATTAAGAGAATGATAGGTTACCTGGGTTACAAAGACATCGATAGATTTTTTTTTTTGAAAATGGGCTATTAAAAAAATAGCGTTTTACATTTTGTTTTACCACTCCTACAAGCCTTGGCAATTAAGGGTTTTGGATTCCTAATTCTTTAGACTCTCGTTAAATAAAAGCATCTTTTAAAAACTAGTTTATATAGTGTACTTAGCCTTTGTTAATTGTCGAAATTTTTTTAACCAAAAACACCTAAAATGAAAAACATACTACTTTGTTTTTTTGCCCTGGCATTATATCATACTAGCGAGGCTCAAAATTTTAAAACTCTAGAGGAAAAGGCTCAAACCTTGTTTCTAGAAACTACAAATATCAATAGTGGTGATTTTCCAGAAACATCATGCCAGATTCAATTTTTAATGGTTATTGACTCCTTGGATTCATCCAAGGTTACAATAGTGAACACATCTACAACTGGTTTTTTAATGCCTCCTAGTTCAAGTGCCATTCAGCTGATTAATTCTAATATTGGAATAGGTTGCGGATTTGTTGATTACTTTCCAAGTTTTCAGCCCTATTCAGCTCGGGGAACTTGTGGCCTTATTCTTTATCCTGGAAATTACCAAATTTGTATGCAACTTTTGTTGTTAACCGGGGCTGGTGATACATTATGCGATAGCACCGTTTGTGATTCGCTAGTAATGGATTATGTAGGGAAGTATTGTGAGGCGGATTTCAATTTTGTTCAGGATCCTTTTATTAAAAACCTATCGGTTGATTTTGTCAATGAATCAAAATTTA
>CAKZNE010000136.1 GCA_937129395.1 uncultured Cryomorphaceae bacterium
AAAAATCGTGATTAGTATTCAAGTATCAACCCATGACTTTAGTCGTGGGGGAAAAGAGCATTTATATTTGTAGTCGTTTTAACGACTTCCCCACGCTTTGGGAAATCGTTGAAGCGATTGACTACCAGTGTGTTACAATACCCATGACTGAAGTCATGGGTTGATGAGTATCGCAAGAAAAAGTCAGGGTGCATGATACTGACTCCACGGAGTTTGTCAGAGAACCAAGAAAGTTTCGCCATCAGGATAAATCCCGGAGGGATTACATATTTATAGCAATGGTTGAAAGGCATGTTTGATCCCGACGGGATCGAATGAACCATATTGAACGTTTTCTATAAATATTAGAACCCTTCGGGTTCTTTTTGCTTCATTCTGTCAAATCACTTTAAGGCATTGCCAAAAATCCCTAACTTCGTCCTTCCACAAAAATCCATAGCTACTATGTCGAAGACCAAAGGGAAAGTAACCCCCTTAATGAAGCAATTTTATGCAATCAAGGCGAAACACCCTGGTGCGATATTGTTGTTCAGAGTAGGGGACTTTTATGAAACTTTTGGCGAAGACGCCGTGGAGGCCGCACGGATTTTGGGCATCGTGCTGACGAAGCGAAACAACGGTGGCTCTGACTTGGAGCTGGCTGGTTTTCCACATCATTCATTGGATACCTATTTACCTAAACTGGTCCGTGCAGGAAAGCGTGTCGCGGTCTGTGATCAACTTGAGGACCCAAAGGCCACGAAGGGCATCGTGAAGCGTGGAGTTACAGAATTGGTTACTCCTGGTGTGGCATTCAGTGATAAGGTGCTGGAGCGCAACGAAGCGAATTACCTGGCTGCTGTTCATTTTGAAGGAAAATCGGTTGGGCTCGCCTTTGTGGAAGTGAGTACCGGCGACTTCTTTTGCTGCCATGGTGATGCAAATTATGCCTCCAAGATCCTGGGCACGCTTTCGCCTTCCGAGATCATCGTATCAAAACCCGACCTTCGCCGATTCAAGGAGCAAATAGGGGAGAAATTTTACCTCACACGCCTCGACGAATGGGTTTGGCAGCCAGATTATACCAACGAAAAACTGCTCAATCATTTTGGTACCAATTCCCTCAAAGGATTTGGTGTCGAGGATGAAAAACTGGGCTGTATTGCTGCCGGTGCCATCATGCATTATCTTGAGGATAATCAGCAAAAACGCCTCGGTCATATCGCCCGCATTTATCGCTTTGACGATTCCGAGTTTGTATGGCTCGACCAGTTCACGGTGAGGAATCTTGAACTGGTGTATCCGCTTCATCCCGACGGCACGCCGCTGGTAGAAGTGCTGGATCACACGCTTACGCCAATGGGCGCGCGGATGCTGCGCAGAGCAATTATTCTTCCATTGAAGGATGTTAGTCGCATCAAGCGCAGGCTGGAAATTGTAGAGACTTTTTTACTCCACAATACTCACATGCATAGCCTGTCTGGTCAGCTCAAGCGCCTTGGTGACCTGGAGCGTCTTGCAAGTAAAGTGGCAACCTTGAGACTCAACCCACGCGAGGCAACCCTCTTACGTGAGTCACTCAGCCTCATAGCCCCGATTAAAGAAACCCTAAAGGCCTTTAAGTCGAAACCGCTTGCGCGTTATGCGAAGGATTTTTCGGATGTTACCTCGACGCTGGAGGTTTTATATAAATATCTAATTTTGTAGGAGTTATATCCCATTCTCCTTTTTTTAGAGCCTCTTGCTCCTTATCATTTCTATCTCCAATATTAACTTCAAGCCCTGGGAAAAGGCCATGGTTGGTTTTTCCACGATTAAAAAGTTCCAGATGAAATTCATCATTAGCCATTAAGCTTTCTACTAAATTTCTTCCAATAAAATGACTGCCGCCAAGAATTAAGACTTTTGTTTTCATAATAATGAGACTTGCAACAATGTAGTAATGACCAACTGTTTTGCCAAATGGTTTTTTTAGTCCTGAAAATTATCGAGATACTCCTTCCAAGAATAATCTTGATATTTAATTTTAAACTTTGAAAGATCCTTTTTAAAATAATGTCCCACAATTTCTATAATCCCCTTTTTTCCTCCAAAATCAGCGCGGTACCAAAGAAAAAGTTTTGATATGGAAACCGTTTTAGTGTTCTTATCAATTTGACTATTGCTTAGTATAAAACCCTCAGTGGCAAAATTCAATTGTTCCTCAATTTTATCCTTACTATAAAATGCTATTGGCGGACAAGATTCAGCGCCACAATTAAGTGCAAAGTGAATCCGGAAATCTAGATCTTTCACAGATAGCTTTCTAATTCTTTTGTTTGCAAACGGTTTGGAGAAATATCCTAGGGAGTATTTCCATCTAAATTTTCTTAAAATACCATGTTCAATATCATCAAGACTTAATTTTATTCCAGCGATATCGATTGTTTTTTTTCTGAATACTTCAGGATGTTCTAGATTTTGAAATTTCCTTAAAATTTGGAAAAAGGCATTGTAAATATTTATCCAGAATGTTTTTTTAGACTTATCATCCTTAAGTTCTGAAAGTAGTCTTGATTCCGGAAATTCTGAAAGTGAAATCCGATAAGATTCATATTCCTTGTTTAATTTTACAGCGTAAAGTAGGTCCGATGAGGTTTTTAGAAAATTGAATTCATCCATTGCATGGCAAAGGTAATTGGCTAAAAACTAATTTGAGTCAGAACATTGACTTTAATTATCATCATCTGATTGACCTGAAATAATAAATGGCAAAATTAAAATACCTGTAAAGAATAAAAGGGCTTGTATTCCACCAGTGTTTGGTTCTTTTTCAAAATTAGTTTCCCTATTCGATTGGTCAAGATAATTTTGATCCATTTTCACGTAGCTGGTAAAAGAGGTATCCGGAACTACTGTGTAATTTTCAAAAAAGGCTTTGTCTTTTATCATTTTTACAGCGATGCCATAATTGTAATCCGAACTGATATTAATTATAGCATCTGCGCAGTTTTCCCAAGCTTTATTTTTTAGATAGTCAATTTTTGCTTCTGGTTCGGCTTCGTAGTTGGCATGAAATTCAACAACTCCTATTTCGTCGTATTTGAATTTGATTTCTTCCCCCGCTCGAAAAATTTTAACCTCAGTAGACTTAAAAATGCAAGGTTCGTTGGTGGTTTTTGTAATGGATGTCGTGTTTTGGAAAGGGATATAACTTTGACAACTGGAGGCAAACAGATAAATAGAAGAAAGAATAATCGCGTGAGGAGTTTTAAATGTCATGAGTTTTGTTTCAAAATCCAAAACAATTATTATACCGTATGGAATAAAGGAAATTAAAAGCCCAAATAGTAATCTTTTCCAAGTTTACGGTAAGCCTTTGAATAGGCTCCAGAATCATCTCTTAATATAAAATCTTCTTTTTTAATTTCATTTTCCTCCAAACTCCATTCGGTCAAATGTCTTTTAATGTTGGATTGAGCTTTATTTTTTAAATACCCAATACGATTGCAATGCAGAATTTTTGAAGCTAATAAAACTTGAGACTCTTCTGGAGGTAAAACCAAGGCCAGGGTTCCTTGATCCTTTAAAATCGATTTACATTTTTCAATTAAGGAAATGTGAGGCATCGAAAACTCATGTCGAGCTATATCTCGTTTTGAATCTCCAGAAAGAAAAGCATTTTTAAAAAAGGGCGGGTTGGAAATAATCAGATCAAATTTTTCGTATTGGAAATTATGATGCAAAAAATCCGCTTCAATAAATGAAATATTTTTTTTCCATGGAAAGGATTCCAAGTTTTTCAAACTTTCTAAATAAGAAGTTTCGTCCAGTTCAATTCCCGTAATGATTGCCTCAGGAAATCGTTGGGCCAGAATAAAACTGATAAGACCACACCCACTTCCAATATCCAATATTTTTAAGGGATATTTTGAATTTATCCAAGTGGCTAACAAAACAGAATCAGTACCTATTTTCTGAGCACTTTGATGGTGTTCTAAACTAAAGTTTTTAAATCGAAAGGGTTCAATCTTCCGCATTGAGATAAAGCTCGATAAGGCCAGGAGGGCAGTTGAGGTGAATTTGAGAATTCTCTCTGTTTATACTTTCGATAAATTCATCCACCGCAGGAATTAATATTTCAGAATTGTTTCTTTCAATAATGAAAATAGGCTGGGCAGTATGATCTTGAATAGCTTTACATTTCCCAACTTCCCCAAACACCGAATCAAGAACTGTAAAGCCAATTACTTCGTGGAAATAAAAAGCCTTTCCAGATAGTTTTGGGAGAATAGATAATGGCAAATAAAGCTCTCTACCGATTAAGGCTTCTGCTTCTTGGAGGCTGTTTACATCTTCAAATTTTAAAATAAAATGCCCCTTGGAATTTTGAGCACTTTCAACAATAAAAAAAGGAACCAATTCATCTTGTATCAACAAGAGAACTGATTCCAAATT
Source organism: uncultured Cryomorphaceae bacterium (assembly GCA_937129395.1). Taxonomy (GTDB): domain Bacteria; phylum Bacteroidota; class Bacteroidia; order Flavobacteriales; family Schleiferiaceae; genus CAKZNE01. The sequence goes on from CAKZNE010000136.1 coordinate 4,417, forward strand.
CGTATAATTTTCTGTTTGATCCGTATCGAAATATGCTATTAACTCACCTTTTAAACCGTGTTTACGACTTATATGTCCAAGATAAAAGCAATCTTCTTTACGCATTCAATAAAAAATTAAGCTTCTGTTGCTGGAGCTTCTCCTTCAGCGGTTTCAGCAGCAGCTTCAACTTCTTCTGTAGCTTCTTCAGCAACAGCTTCTGTTTCTTCAGCAACTGGCTCTGGAGCATTTGCTTCTGCAATTGCAGCAGCTCTAGCATTGCTAACTTCTACTTCAGCAGCTAAGGCTTTCGCTTTTGCATCTTCAGCATTCTTAGCAATTTGCTCTTTATGACCATCTAATTTGTTGGTCTTGTCAGCTAACCAAGCTTCAAATTTCTTTTCCGCTTCTTCCTCGGTATGAGCACCTTTACGAACACCGTCTAAAAGGTGTTTTTTCATCATAACTCCCTTATAACTAAGGATAGCACGAACAGTATCAGTTGGCTCAGCACCAGTCATTACCCATTCCACAGTTTTATCGAAATTAATTTCAATAGTCGCAGGATTGGTGTTAGGATTGTAAGTACCCAATTTTTCAATATATCTACCATCTCGTTTTGCACGAGCATCTGCAGCTACAATATGAAAAAATGGTTTGCCTTTACGGCCGTGGCGTTGCAATCTAATTTTAGTTGCCATAGGATTAATTGTTTTATAAGGGTCCTAAACCCAGTTAATTAATTTTTTAGGAGGCGCAAAAGTAATCTTTTAATTTTATAAACTGTTGGTTTAGAACAGAATGTTCAGTTATCATTCTTTATTAACATGGATTGCCTAAAATCAATTAGAATTTTATTTTTATTGTCCGCTAAGCTAAATCCCAACTGATTCATTTTCAATGTTTTTAATATTCGATACCGAAACAACTGGCCTACCCAGAAACTTTAATGCCCCCCTTACCGATTTTGATAATTGGCCAAGAGCGGTTCAAATTGCCTGGCAATTGCATGACTTGGATGGGAAGCTAGTTGAGGTTAAGGACTTTGTTATTAAACCCGATGGTTTTGATATTCCTTACAATGCTGCAAAAATACATGGAATTACCACAGAGGTGGCACAGCATTACGGCATTTCCTTGGAAGAAGCCATGGCCGAATTTAGCAAGGATGTAGAAAAAGCTACTTTCCTAGTTGGGCATAATATTCAGTTTGATGTAAATATTCTAGGTTGCGAATACCTGCGATTGGGCCAATCCAATATTATGGAAGGCATGGCTACCATTGATACCAGTAATGAAACGGCCAAATTTTGTGAACTGCCTGGAGGAAAAGGAGGCGGTTATAAATATCCAAAATTAGAAGAACTACATTTTAAACTATTTAATGAAGGTTTTGCTGAGGCCCATAATGCCGCAGCTGATGTGGAGGCTACAACCAGGGCCTTTTTAGAATTAATTAGAATTGATCAGTTTGGAAATGATCGCCTAGGTTTTAGTAATGAAAATAGAGAGGCTTTTTTAAGGGAATATCCTAAGGTCGTTCAGCCAATTGGCCTAAAGATCCAATCCTTCAAATTACTTGCTGAAGAATTAGAAAGACAACAAGCATCACAAGAAATTTCAGGTGAATCCACGGAACTGGTAGATGTTAATGATTTTGTTCACCTCCATTTGCATAGCCAATATTCAATTTTACAGGCTACTTGTAATATCAAAGAACTAATAGCCAAAGCCAAAGCCATGAAAATGCCGGCTGTGGCCATGACGGATCATTATAATTTATATGGAGCTTTTCATTTTGTTCAAGAAGCTTTAGCAAATGATATTAAGCCTATTTTGGGATGTGAGCTTCAGGTTTGTAGAGACCATTTGGACAAAACTCAAAAGGACAATGGTTTTCAACAGGTGTTTATCGCGAAATCCAAAAAAGGCTATCACAACTTGGCCAAACTTTCTTCAATCGGTTTTGTAAGTGGTTTCTATTATGTTGCCAGGATAGATAAAAATATACTTCTAGAATACAAGGAAGATTTAATTGCCATTACCGGAAATCTCTATGGTGAAATCCCACATTTAATTTTAAATGTTGGAGAAAAACAAGCAGAAGAGGCTTTTAAATGGTATCATGAACAATTTGGGGAGGATTTTTATGTGGAGCTGATGCGCCACGGATTGGAAGAGGAAAAGGTGGTAAACCAAACTCTTCTAAGGTTTGCCAAAAAGTACGGTGTTAAATATTTTGCCTCCAACAATGTTTATTATATAGGTAAGGAGGACGCCAATGCGCACGATATTTTACTTTGTGTAAAAGATTCTGAATATCAGTCCACAGAAAAGGGAAGAGGTCGTGGTTTTAGGTTTGGATTTCCCAATGAAGAGTTTTATTTAAAAAGCCCCGAAGAGATGGTGGATCTTTTTAAGGACCTACCCGAAGCCATTCAAACCACCCTCGAAATTGCCGATAAAATTGAGGCTTTCTCTCTTGCCAGAGATGTTTTGTTACCCAAGTTTGATATACCTGAAGAATTTGAAAACTCCGAAGATGATGAAGACGGCGGGAAACGTGGGGAAAATGCTTTTCTTAAACATTTAACCTACGAAGGAGCGAAAAAAAGATATGGTGAAATAACCGAAGAAATAAAAGAAAGATTAGATTTTGAGCTTGCCACCATCGCAAATACAGGTTATCCAGGTTATTTCCTAATTGTACAAGATTTTACAAGTCAGGCTAGATTGATGGGTGTAAGCGTTGGGCCTGGAAGGGGCTCTGCTGCTGGTTCTGCTGTAGCTTATTGTATCGGAATTACAAATGTGGATCCTATAGAGTATGATCTGCTTTTTGAGAGATTCTTAAATCCAGACCGTGTATCACTTCCCGATATTGATATTGATTTTGATGATGAAGGCAGGGGACGAATTATCGACTGGGTTGTAAATAAATACGGTCAATCTCAAGTGGCTCAAATTATTACCTATGGAACCATGGGTGGTAAATCTGCCATTAGAGATACGGGTAGAGTTTTGCAATTGCCACTTTCTGATACCGATAGGATTGCCAAATTAGTTCCAGATGTAAAACTTGGGAAACTCTTTGGTTGGGATGAAAAACAAATGAGCGAAAAACTCAATGGAGACGCTTACCAGCTTGGGAAACAGTTAAGGGATCTTGCTGAAACCAATACCCCTGAAGCAGAAACTATAAACCAGGCCCGTATTTTAGAGGGCTCTGTAAGAAATACAGGTACACATGCTTGTGGAGTAATCATCACCCCAGATGATATTACCAAATATATTCCTGTAGGAACGGCCAAGGACTCCTCCTTACTTGTTACTCAGTTCGACAATTCCGTTGTAGAATCTGCTGGAATGTTGAAAATGGATTTTTTGGGATTAAAAACCTTAAGTATTATTAAGGATGCCATTACAATAATAAAAGATAAACATGGTGTAGAAATCGATCCAGATGAAATTCCATTAACTGATCAAAAGACTTTTGAATTATACCAAAGAGGAGAAACAAACGGAACATTTCAGTTTGAATCTGCCGGCATGCAAAAACACCTTAAGGCCTTAAAACCGGACAAGTTTGGAGATTTAATTGCAATGAATGCCCTTTACAGACCGGGGCCAATAGAATACATCCCAAATTTCATTAAGCGGAAGCATGGTGAGGAGGAAATTAGCTACGATCTCCCAGAAATGGAAGGTAATCTAGCTGAAACCTATGGAATTACAGTTTATCAAGAGCAAGTAATGCTTCTTTCCCAAAAGTTGGCTGGTTTTACAAAAGGTGAAGCTGATGTTCTTCGAAAAGCGATGGGGAAAAAGCAAAAGGACACCCTAGATAAGATGAAACCCAAGTTCATTGAACAAGGAAATGAAAGGGGTCATGATCCTAAAATATTAGAAAAGGTTTGGAAGGACTGGGAGGCATTTGCAGCCTATGCCTTTAACAAGTCGCACTCCACCTGCTATTCTGTTGTAGCTTTTCATACCGGTTATTTAAAAGCAAATTACCCAGGCGAGTATATGGCTTCCGTTCTTACCCATAATATGAATGACATAAAAAAGGTGACATTTTTTATGGAGGAATGTAAAAGAATGGGAATTCCTGTATTAGGACCAGATGTGAATGAAAGTCAACTGAAATTTACTGTGAACAAGGAAGGAGCAATTCGCTTTGGTTTAGGAGGTATGAAAGGTGTGGGTGAAAATGCTGTTGTAGAAATTGTAAGAGAAAGAGGAGAAGAAGGGCCATTCCAAAATATTTTTGATCTCTTAACGAGGGTTGACTTAAGATCTGTAAACAAAAAAACCTTGGAAAGTTTAGCCTTAGGGGGTGCTTTTGATCTGTTTAAAAATGAACATAGAGCAATTTATTTTTCTCAATTAGGGGATGAAAGAACCTTTTTGGAAAGAGCCATGAAATATGCTCAAACCTTAAAGCTGCAAGAAGAATCTGCACAAGTATCTTTATTTGGCGGAGAACAGGAAGTGAGTTTACCAGAACCAACTTTACCGGAAGTTCCAGAATGGCCCCGTCTTATGTTGCTTGGCAAGGAAAAAGAGGTTAATGGGATATATTTAAGTGCCCATCCACTCGACGATTTTAAATATGAATTGGATTACCTCTGTTCGCATCAAACCAAAAGTTTTGCGGATTTAAATGGCATTTCGGAATTTACTATTGGAGGGATAATTACGGATGTAAGGCATGCCACCACAAGAAAAGGAAAGCCATTTGGTGTTTTTGTTTTGGAAGATTTTTCTGGGAATCATGAATTCGCCATGTTTGGTGAGGAGTATTTAAAACTGAAACCTTATTTGGATCTTAATGTAATGCTTCTTTTTAAAGGCTATGTAAACCGCTATACTCCAAGCTGGGAAGGAGCTCAAATGCGAATCGAACCCAAAATTAAAGAAGTGATATTATTGCAAGATGCGATGGAACAACTCTGCAATTCTTTAAGCATAACTATAGCTCTTGATGATGTGATTCCAGATAATATAGAATTGATCAATGACTTGGTTGAGAATAATAAGGGTAATAAACGTATTAATTTTATGATATTTGACCCCGAAAAGCCGAAAGTACATGTGAATATGCCAAGCAGAAATAATGGCGTAAATGTAAATACGGAATTTTTGGATGCCTTAAAGGAGCATTCGTTTTTAAAAATGAAATTAAATTAGGAAGAAAGAAAACAAGTCGGAAAACTGACTCTTAATTCCTAAGGAAAGGATAAATTTGAATTACGTAAATTTTTAATTAGAAAATAAGAACCAACATTTGTTATGGCAGTTGAAATCACAGATGCAAACTTCGAAGAAGTTGTTTTAAAATCAGACAAACCAGTATTAGTAGACTTTTGGGCAGAATGGTGTGGACCATGTAGAATGGTAGGACCAATCGTTGAAGAGTTATCTGGAGATTATGACGGCAAGGCCGTTGTAGGAAAAGTAAATGTAGATAACAACCAAGAAATTTCAGTGAAGTACGGAATCAGAAATATTCCTACTCTATTGATTTTTAAAAATGGTGAAGTTGTAGACAAACAAGTTGGTGTTGCACCAAAAAATGTTTTAGCAGGAAAATTAGATTCTCATATGGCTTAAGCCAAATTTGATTTGAACTATTATTAAAAAACCCCTTTGCCTAGCAAAGGGGTTTTTTGTGAGATAAATCCTAGGAATGATTCCAAAAATAAAAGCCTCTCCGCATTGGAGAGGCTTTTATTTTTTATCCTTTAGTTTTCGATTTGATTAAAGGACCTTAAATTTGTGTACACTTTTACCCGTGCTTAAGAGGTATAAGCCTTTTTTGGCATTGCTTAAATTAATTGAAATTTCCTTGTCCAACATTCCCTTAACGTTTTGCTTGTAAATAACGTTTCCAATCAAATCTGTGATAATGATGTTTTCAAAGTCAATTTTATCATTGATCTTTACATTGAAACTACCATTGTTTGGATTTGGATAAACTTCAATTTCAATTAATTCGTTCATCATTTCATCGCCAGATAAAATAACAGGTGGGTTTGGGTTACCATCTCCTGGTTTGTCAATATCTTGTGAGATAATTTGATTTTTTAAAGTTGGCGTTTCTTGGCTTTGCGCGTTTGCATTAAAGCCAAAACCTAATAAGGCGAAACTTAGTCCTAGTTGTAGAAGTTTTTGTTTTAAGTTTTTCATTGTAATAAGAATTTAGTTTTTAGTTTTCGTTACTCAAATCTACCTATATGACACTATGGATAATGTTAAGGGTTGCCTGCGACCTGTTAAAATCCAGTTAAAAGGTTTCAAACACTGGCTTCCTGTTAAATTCCAGTTAAATAATATTGCTAAAAGAATTGGCCGATTAAATTTGCGCTGCTATGAGATTGAAAACCATTAAGACTAAAAAAGGAATAAGATGGCTCATTATATTAATGACTCTTTCCTTAACGGGAATTACCGCTATCCAAGCTTATTGGATTTTTAATGCTTATGGTATTAAGGAAGAAAAGTTTGAACAGGAAGTTGGGGAAGCCCTTTCTGGCGTTTCCAAAAGACTTGAAGCTATCGAAGCCATTAATTTTCTAAATGATAGCCCTAACCTAGAACCATTTTTTAATTCCAATAACCTTCTCAACACTTACGATAGTTTTGATTCTTTAGAAAAGATGAAAGCTGCTGAGCAAGGCCTTTTATTCTCCATGCGTATTAATGGGGACACCTCTTTTATGTTTAAAATGGATTCCAATGGATTAAATGTAAAAGCCGATATAGATTTACAAAATGGTTTTCCTTTAATGGTAGAAAAGGTGGAAAATAAAATGTCCAACCTCAGCAAGGTCTACGAAAAACTCATGCGTCACGAAGCACGAAAAAAAGGAAGAATTGAACATCGATTGATGAAAAAGGATCTGGATTCTTTGATAAAATTTGAATTGGAAACCAAAGGAATTACCATTCCTTTTGAATATGCAGTTTTAGAAAATAAAGAATTGGCCATTAAAAGTGATGAGTGGAGTCCAGAGAAAGGACAGCATAAGGCCTCCCTTTTTCCTGGAGATTTTTTTGGAAATAGATTGTTAATGGTAAGCTTTCCGAGAAAGGCAAACTACCTTTTAGGTAGCATGTGGTTTACCCTAATGAATAGCCTTTTGTTTACGGTTGCTATGATTTTTACATTTTCCAAAACCTTGTCTTATTCCATAAGGCAAAAGAGAATTAGCGATATTAAAACAGATTTTATCAATAATATGGCCCATGAGTTTAAAACCCCAATTGCCACCATTAATTTGGCAATTGATGCTATGGGGAATGAAAAAGTGATTAACAATCCAGAAAAAATTAGACATTATAGTAATGTTATAAAACAAGAAAACCACCGAATGAATATGCAGGTGGAAAGTGTGCTGAGAATGGCATTGATGGATAAAAAGGAATTGGATCTCAACTACGAAAAAGTTAAAGTTAGCGAGGTATTAGACGATTGTGCAAACCATATTAAACTTCAATTGGAAGCAAGAGGAGGAAGCTTGGATCAGTCTTATCAAACTTTGGATTTGGAGATCATGGCAGATAGAAATCATTTGGCGAATACCATTATCAATATTTTGGATAATTCCTTGAAATATTCCTTAGGTGCCCCAGAAATAAAAATGCTCTCCGAAACCACCCAAAATGATCTTATTCTAATTATAAGCGATAAAGGAATAGGAATGACCAAAGAGGAACAAAAGAAAATTTTCGATCGTTTCTTTAGAGTTAGCTCCGGAAATATCCATAATATAAAAGGACATGGACTGGGCCTCAGCTATGTTCGAGGAATTGTGGAAGCCCATGGAGGAAGAATTGAAGTAGAAAGTGAAAAAAATAAGGGAAGTAGGTTTTACATCTATTTGCCATTAAACCAGGAATCATGACAGATAACAAACAACAAATTTTATTGGTAGAGGACGATCCAAATTTCGGAGCCGTATTAAGAGATTATTTAGAGCTTCACGACTTTGAAGTTGTATTGGCAAAAGATGGAGTGGAAGGTCTTCAAGCCTATAGAAATAATGATCCAGAAATCTGCATTTTGGATGTGATGATGCCTTTAAAGGATGGCTTTACCCTTGGCGCTGAAATCCGCGATTTGGATAATGAAATGCCGCTCATTTTTTTAACAGCCAAATCCTTAAAGGAGGATGTGTTAAAAGGATACCAGGTAGGTGCTGATGATTATTTAACCAAACCCTTTGATAGTGAGGTGTTGTTATATAAACTAAAAGCAATCCTGAGCCGAAGAAATCAAAACCAAGATACTCCAGAGGATAAGATTTTGGCCATTGGAAAATACCAATACGATTCTGAAATGCGAATTTTAAATTTGGAGGATAAAGAATTCAAATTAAGTCCGAAAGAAGGTGCCCTATTAAAATTATTGGCCCAAAACAAAAACAGCCTTGTAAGTAGATCAGAGGCTTTAAAGAAAATTTGGAAAGACGATAATTATTTTACCGGCAGAAGTATGGATGTTTATGTTGCCAAAATAAGAAAGCAACTAAAAGAAGATGCTTCAGTAGCAATTATCAACGTTCATAGCGAGGGTTTTAGGTTGGTAGATAACCTCTAATTTCCTTCAATTGCCCACGTGAGATCTGCCAAAAGACGCACAGTATTAAGGAAACTTTTGAATTTTGGTTTAGAACCCCATTCATTCGGTCCAATCATAGACAAGACCGTTTTACCATCTTCCTTTTCATAAACATGGTAAACATGGTTAATTTCTGGTTTAAAGCCAATGTGTGCAGAATAGATTTTTTCGGAAATGATTTTCCTATCCTGAATAAGCTTGGCCTGTTTTGCCAATAAATCTATTTGTTCCTTAATCTGAGAAAGCTGCATATCCGTTTGCTGCTCCATTCCCATTAAGGATCTACTTCTTATTAGGCCCTCCTTTGTAGGCTTAATCACAGCTCCACCAACCGTATGGGCATAAGGTAAATTGCTTGGACTACCTGTAATTTTATCGGGATCAATAGGGTTTACAAATGGTTCTTTCTCTTCTTGCATTTGGCAAAGGTAAATCTTCGTTTTATTTTCTTCTAACTAAGTTTCAATTCCTATTTTAACAGAATCAAAATAGAATAACCATGAGATTCCTTTTTAGTTTAATGGCCTTGCATATTTCTTTGCTTGCCTTTTCCCAAATAGATTTAAAATACAGAGAGAATAAAACCTTAAGCTACTCAGAGATTATCGAAGCCTACACTAATTTGGACGAAAAATACGAAAATGCCGAATTGGTAGATGTTGGTCCAACGGATAGTGGACATCAACTCAAATTATTTATTATCTCCAAAGAAAAGGTTTCGGATTCTCAAGATATTGAGGATTTAAAAAAAGATAAAACGGTTATTTTAATAAATAATGGAATCCACGCTGGAGAATCCTGTGGAATTGATGCTTCCATTCAATATGCACGGGAGATTTTAAAAAGAGGAGTTCCCAAAGACCTTTTAATTGCCATTATTCCAGCTTATAATATTGGCGGAGTATTAAACCGAAATTGCTGCACTCGAGCGAATCAAGATGGACCAGAAGAACATGGTTTTAGAGGAAATGCACGAAATTTAGATTTAAATAGAGATTTTATTAAAGCCGATGCTTTAAACACATTTAGTTTTTACAAGGTCTTCCATAAATTAAAACCACACCTATTTATAGATACGCATACTTCCAACGGTGCTGATTATCAGTATACGTTAACATTGATTAGCACTCAAAAGGATAAAATGAATCCGATTCTTGGAGAATTTTTAAGCCAGGATATGGAACCATCACTTTATGAAAAAATGGCAAAAACAAAATGGGAAATGATTCCTTATGTAAATGTTTATGGAAACAATACACCAGATAAAGGGTATAGCGCCTTTTTAGAAACACCACGCTATGCAAGTGGTTATACTAGCCTTTTTAATTGCATTGGATTTATCACAGAAACCCATATGCTAAAACCTTACCGAGATAGGGTCGAATCTACCTTGGAGTTTTTAAGCCAATTGGAAAATTACGCCCAGAATAATTCAAAAAAAATCCAGCTAATGAAAAAAAAGGCGGACGATTATGACCGTACTCTGATGGAGTGGGATTTGGATTGGAAGCTAGATTCGGAAAAATCCAGGAAATTGAGCTTTAAAGGCTATGAATACAAAACAGTTCCCAGCGAAGTTTCAGGATTGGATCGTTTAAAATATTACCGAGACAAACCAAAAACCTATACCATCAATTATTACGATAGTTTTCTATCCACCCAAAAGGCAAAAATGCCAAAGTACTACGTTGTACCTGCTGCTTGGAAGGAAGTAATAGAGCGTTTAAAGGCAAATGAAGTAGTGTTGAAAAAGATAAAAGTGGATAGCAGTTTCCTAGTCGAATCCAGCTATATTCAAGAGTATGATTTTAGTAAAAGTCCTTACGAAGGTCATTTTCCTTTAAGGTCATTAAGCACTTTTAAAAAGGAAGAATCAAGAGGGTTTTTGGCTGGCGATTATTTGGTTTCTACTGAACAAAAGAACCGAAGATTTTTAGTTTCCGTTTTGGAAGCTGAAGCGGTAGATTCCTATTTACGTTGGAACTTTTATGATGAGATATTCCAACAAAAGGAAGGTTTCTCCTCCTATGTTTTTGAAGATACAGCCATTGAATTATTAAAAAAGAATCCAGAGTTAAAAGCCAAATTTGAAAAATGGAAAAATGAAAATGTGGATGAAGAAAAAAGCGCTTGGAGTCAATTGAGATTTATCTATATGAATTCTGATGCTTATGAAAAAGAACATCTTCGGTATCCAGTTGCAAAAATTTGGAAATAAAAAAGCCAACTCCTTTTAGGAAGCTGGCTTTAGATATTATAACAAGATGGGCTATTAGAAACTTTCCCACATAGCTTCCCATTTCACTTTAGATGGAGTAATGCACATCACTGGAATTTCAGAATGGTAAACCATGGCCTGAACATCATTTCCTAAAATATAATCGCTAAGATCTCTTTCACCAGCTTCTTCAGTAATTATCATTAAATCCCCTTTATGTTCGTAAGCATATTCCAACATATTTCTTACCACACCACTTTTTTCTTCTGGCTTAACAAGTTCCGCTGTACAATTAATACCGTGGTCATTAATAAATTTGGAAACTTGCTTCATGTGAGCCTTCAAAACAGGAACCTTTTCTTCGGATTCTTGAACAGAAACAACTTTTATGTCGGCACCAAAAAGACGAGCGTAATGTAAAGCAGGGCCTACCTTTTCTTTAGACCTTCTGTCCAATACCAATGGGAAAATAATGGTTTTAATTCCCTCAATATTGCGGATTCCTTTTACAGTAATTACCGGTGGTTGAACCAAGGTAGCTACTCTATACGCATTACTTCCAATAAATCTTTTTCTCAAGTTTTGAGGCTTTCCATTGGTTCCCATTATTACTAGATCTGCATCAATAATTTCAGAAACTCTAGCAACTTCTTCATAAACCAAACCTTGGGAAACCATAACCTGAAAGTCAAGACCGGTTCCAGTTCCATGCTTTTCAGCAAGTTCTTTTAATTTTGCTTTTACTAGTGGTTTTAGGTCTTCGCCTGATTTATCTGTATTAAATAATTTTTTCAAAAAACCATTTCCCTCCATTACAGTTAATAGAGTGATACTGGCCTTCATGGCTTTTGCAAATATGATGGCCTGCCCTAAAGCTAGGATGGATTGTTCAGAAAATCCTACAGGAACAAGAATTTTTGGAGATTCGATAGACATGTTTATATATTTTGGCCACAAAAGTAATACTTTAAGCCCATAAATTGAAGGCTAAATTTTTGATCCCTCAAGAAAAATAATTAAAGAAATTATGGGAAGTCAAAGCCCAATAATTCAAACGAATAAATGGAATTGGTCATGAAAAAATCCGAATTAATCTGTAATCCAGATGGAAGTATTTACCACCTCGCCTTGAAGCCAGGGGAATTGGCAACAACCATAATAACTGTTGGAGATCAAGACAGAGTAGGGCAAGTTTCCAAATATTTTGATTCCATCGAACTAAAAAGAAGCAACCGCGAATTTGTCACACATACTGGCACAATGGGCGGAAAAAGACTTTCTGTAATTAGCACAGGAATAGGAACGGATAATATTGATATTGTGCTTAATGAGATTCATTGTCTATTTAATAAAGACCTCAAATCTGGAGATTCCCTAAACCATCAAAGCTTAAACTTTATCCGATTGGGTACAAGTGGAACGGTTAGATCAGGAATTGAAATTGACACAATCTTGGCTTCTCAAGGTGCTTTGGGTTATGATGGCCTCCTGCATTTTTATCAAAATGATTTTCCAGAAAATGAGGTGAATGTCCTCTTGGAAAAAAATCCAACCTTAAAAGCTTTACCAAAACCCTATTTCACCCAAGCTGACCCTTTTTTATTGGGTCATTTTGAAAAGGTTTACAGCAAGAAAGGGATTACAATCACAGCACCTGGTTTCTATGCCCCACAAGGAAGATCGGTAAATGCTCCTACAAAAATCGAGAATTTTGCAAATACTCTTGGCGAGTTGGACATTGATGGAATACCCATTACAAACCTGGAAATGGAAACAGCAGGAATTTATGGTTTGTCTGCATTGCTTGGACATAAAGCCATTTCCATATCCGCTATTTTAGCCAATAGAATTACAGGCGAGTTTTCCGCAAACCCAGCGAAAATTGTAGAAAGAATGATTGAAAATGCCTTAGAAAAAATTAGCGAGCTACATTAACAGCCCTAGTTTCTCGTATCACGGTGATCTTCACTTGGCCAGGATAAGTCATCTCATTTTGGATTCTCTGACTGATATCAAATGAAATTCGAGCTGCATCGGCATCGTTCACTTGGTCACAATCTACCATTATCCTTAATTCTCTACCAGCCTGCACCGCATAGGCTTTAGTAACCCCTTTTTGACTCATCGCTAAGTTTTCAAGGTCTTTAAGTCTTTGGATATAAGATTCTGCAATTTGACGACGTGCTCCAGGCCTTGCTCCAGAAATACCATCACAAACTTGTACAATGGGAGAGATGAGGTTGGTCATTTCGATCTCGTCATGGTGAGCTCCAATGGCGTTACAGACATCTGGTTTTTCACCGTATTTCTCAGCCCATTTCATTCCTAAAATAGCGTGTGGCAATTCACTTTCTTCGCTTGGTACTTTGCCAATATCATGCAATAATCCTGCGCGCTTGGCGATTTTTGCGTTTAAGCCTAGCTCCGCAGCCATTATCCCGCAAAGGTTTGCTACTTCCCTGGAGTGTTGCAGTAAATTTTGTCCGTAAGAAGAACGGTACTTCATTCTCCCAATAATTTTCACCAATTCTGGGTGTAATCCGTGGATCCCTAAATCTATGGTAGTTCTTTTACCAACTTCAAAAATCTCTTCATTTATTTGCTTTCGTGTTTTGGCAACAACCTCTTCTACACGAGCTGGGTGAATTCTTCCATCCGTTACCAATTTATGTAAAGAAAGTCTAGCGATTTCTCTACGTACAGGATCAAAGCAAGAAAGAATAATAGCTTCTGGAGTATCATCAACAATTATTTCTACACCCGTTGCAGACTCTAAGGCTCTAATGTTTCGACCTTCACGACCAATAATTCTACCTTTTACATCGTCATTTTCAATATTAAAAACGGATACGCTGTTTTCAACCGCCTGCTCTGTTGCTACCCTTTGTATGGTTTGAATCACCACTTTTTTGGCCTCATTGTTCGCATTAAGCTTGGCTTCCTCCATTGTGGTTTGAATAAAAGCTGCTGCGTCGGTTTTTGCTTCATCTTTAAGAGCAACTAATAATTGTTCTTTAGCTTCATCTGGAGTAAGGCCAGAAATTACCTCCAACTGCTCCACTTGTTTGCGATGCGCTTTTTCTAGTTCCTCCTCCTTAATACGAGTTAACTCCGTTCTTTTGGCAAGACTTTGTTTTAGTTTATCAACCTCCTTGGATTTGTGGTTATTTTCTTGAAAGGCCTTATTTACTTTCACCTCTTTATCCTTAATGGAGTTAAACCTATCATTAAGTTTTTGGTCCCTTTTATTAATTACTTTTTCGTGCTCAGATTTTAGCTCAAGAAATTTTTCTTTGGCTTGAAGAATTTTATCTTTTTTTATGTTTTCTGCTTCTTTAGTAGCTTCTTTTATTAGTTGAGACCCTTTCTTTTTTTCCATGGATTTGGAAAACATGAATATTAGACCTCCACCGGCCAAAAAGGCTACAACACCAGTTATTATTGTAATTGAATCCATTCTCTTTCTATTCTATTTTAAATACTATTAAAACTAAAAACCCGCACCTACTCAAGTTTTGTCTAAACTCCAGTCAGACAAGTTTGGAGCTTACCGAACAATTTTGACCTTCCATTCGAAGACGGCATGGTCGAGAAAGCTCGAGCTAAACTCCTATAATTATTAGCGTTGAGTTTAGCAAATGGTTGAACAGATGCGGGAAAAAAAATTGTAAAGAGCGTAACTATTTTATTGCGTTGGCCAGAACCTTTTCCATGGCAGATAAGCGTTGGCTTATCTTATCTCCATCGACCAATTCCAAGCCCGTATTTTTTTCTAATCGAGATGCAAGCTGTAAGGCACACATGGCCAATAAATCTTGCTTATCCCTTACGGCATAGCCCTCACCATATTTTTTGAGGATGCCATCTATTGTTTTTGCTGCAGATCGTATTTGTTCTTCCTCCTCCCTTTTTATAGTTAGTGGATAAACACGGTCTGCAATAGAAACTTTTATTTTTAAATAATCCGACAAATCTTTCTATTTGGATTACTCGTTCAACAACGCAATACAACGGTCAATCTCCCGCACTAGCGAGCTAATTTTTGCTTTGGCCAAATTAACTTCCTGGCCACCCTGTACCATTCCTTTGGCAACTTGGGCATTTTTTAGCTCAGCTTCAAGCAGCGCAAGTTCTGAATTTTTTTCACGCAGTCTACCTTCAAGCTCTTCTACTTTCTGGTTTAGTTGAAAATTTTCACCTTGCAAGCCCTCATGCGAATGAACCAAACGTTCTGCTAATCGTTCTAAATTGTTGATCTGCAAATGGATATTCGACATAAGTTCTACTATTCAGCTTTCTACAAATTTAGGAATGGAACTAACTAAAACAAATTTTGTTAGCAATCCTTTTGCAAAATGTTTTCAGCATGTTAATATTGGCCTAATTTTAGAACCTTTCAAATTATATATGTTCAGACATTCCTGCCTTTTTGTTTTTGTTTTAATTGTCCATTTTAGTTTTGGACAAAAAGTATATCCAAAAAACGATTTTGTTCCACCACTTCCCATTCCATTAATTTTATCTGGGACTTTTGGGGAATTAAGAACCAATCATTTTCATTCTGGTATTGATATTAAAACCCAAGGAAGAGAAGGTGTGCCGGTTATTGCAGTAGCGGATGGACGTATTGTTCGAATTAAAGTTTCTCCCTATGGTTTTGGAAATGCAATTTATCTAAGACACTCCAACGGATATACCACCGTATATGCACACTTGCAGAGTTTTGATAAGTCCATTGAAGAATATGTAAGAAGCCAGCAATACCTTAAAAAAAGTTTTTCAGTGGAACTTTTCCCAAGTGCCAGTCAGTTTTCGTTTAAACAAGGTGATACCATCGCATTGTCTGGAAATTCTGGCGGTAGTGGCGGCCCCCATCTTCATTTTGAAATTAGAGATAGCAGAACCGAAAAAATTATAAACCCCCTTTTATTTTATGATGTAAAGGACAATAGAAAACCGGAGCTTCTCGATTTGCAGTTTTATGATTTTGAAAAGGATGAATTAAAAGAATCGAGGAAATACAATATTGTTAAAAGCTCTGAAGGGAATTTTTATTTAGCAGGAAGTGGAATTATTGAAGTAAAAGGGAGGCCAGGTTTTGCAGTAAGAACCTTTGATAGATTAAATAAAGCCAATAATAAAAATGGTGTTTTTTCAGTAGAATTAAGGGTTAACAACCAAAGCTACCACAAATTTAAAATGGAAACATTTGCCTTTTCCGAAACAAGATATATTAACAGTCATATAGATTTTGGACAAAAAGGTTGCTGTGGCCGAACTATGAACAAACTATTAATTGAGCCCAATAATCGCCTGAGTATTTATCAGAACAGTGAAAAAATGAACCTTCCCGTATTAATGGAAGATTCTATTTATTCTGTGGAAATTCTAGTAAAAGATATTGCAGGGAATCTATCCACATTAAAGTTTAAAATCAAAAAAAAGACAGATCGAATTGGAGAGGGAATAGCCCGTTATTCAGAATTGCCATTATTCAAATATGGACAGACCAATTTTTTTAAAAATGACTTTGTGGATTTGGTAATTCCAGATGGTGCACTTTATAAAGATGTAAATTTTGAATATGCTGAAAAGCCGAGGTGTAAAACTTGTTTTAGTCCAATATATACTTTGGGATCGGCGGATATCCCTATTCATAAATACTTTAATGTAAAGATTAAACCAAGCCTCATTTTTGAAGGCGATAAAAGTAAATTGGGGATAGCTAGTTTTAAAAAAGGCAGAATTGCAGACTTTGAGGGCGGAAAGTATGAAAATGGATTTGTGGTTGGAAGAACCCGTCAACTTGGCGATTTTGCTGTTGTTGTGGATACCATCCCTCCCTTAATTCAAAGTGTCAATTTTAAAAATGGTGCCAATGTTTCTCGTCTTGGAAAACTAAAAGTAAAAATCGCTGATAATCTTGCGGGTATTGATAAATTCTCTGGAGAAATGGACGGGGAATGGGTATTGATGGCCTATGATGCAAAAAAGAGATTGCTGATTTTGGATCTTAACAAAGAGAATTTTAAAAAGGGTAAACACGAATTGAAAATCACGGTTCGGGATGGTTTGAAAAATATTTCTGTCGCTAATTTTACACTTATCTTATAAGAGTATGCTATTTTTGCAAAATATGCGTTTGCTATTTCAAATGAGAAATTTTCTAATTCTTTTAATCTGCATTTTCAGTTTTGGTTTTGCTCAAGCTCAAGATGATGAGTCTAAGCCTTTGCAACTTTCAGGAATTGTAATCACTTCGGATAGTATTCCGCAGTTTGTTCCATTTGCAAACATTTATGTGAAAAACGGAAATAGAGGAACCACCAGCAATGGGGAAGGGTTTTTCTCTTTCGTCGCCCTTCCGGGTGATACCATTGCATTTTCTGTAATTGGATTTAAAAAAGAAGAACTTTTTTTACCAGATAGTTTGGACGACAATGAATACCTGGTCCGGGTTGTTATGGAAAGGGATACTACTTTTTTATTGCCGGTAACATTATATCCTTGGCCAACTCCAGCAAATTTTAAAGATGAATTTTTGGCCATGAGAGTTCCTACCGAGGAAAATGATATTGCCTTACGAAATTTGGCCATTCAAGAATTGAAAGAAAGAGCCGCAGAAATGGGAATGACTGCTGCAGAATTACAAGAATTAGCCATTTTGCAAAATCAAACCGCCATATATGACTATGGCCGTTACCAAGGTTTCTCAGGTGGAGGAACTGCTATTTTAGGGTCCTTAACTAATCCTTTTGCTTGGGCCGAATTTTTTAAAGCTCTTAAAAGAGGAGATTTTAAATCCAAATAATTCCAGAGCTTCCTAAATGCAAATTTTCTTGAAAACTATTTTTACTCTTCTTCTTATAAGCCTTTTTGCAAGCAATTCTCTTCAAGCTCAGGCAACATCTGTAAAAGGAAGAGTATTGGACAATAATTCCAAACCTCTTGAAGGTGTGCAGGTAGTAGTAGGCGCCTATTTTACCTTAACCGATGATAATGGGGATTATGATTTGAAAATTAGTCCGGGGAAAAATTTATTGCTTATTATTCAGCGGTTTAATTACTCCATCGATACTACAACCTTTTCAATTAAGAAAGGGGAAGTGAAGATTTACAACAGTAGTTTGAAAATGCTTTCTTACGGCTTAAAGGAAGTAACTTTTACCGCACGAAAATCACGTTTTGAGTCTCCTATTGTAATTGATGGCAGAGTGCTCGATGGTTTTGTCGGTCCGGGATCTGGCGTAGAATCTGCAATAAAAACCCTTCCTGGAGTTAGCAGTAATAATGAGCTGAGTTCTCAATATAATGTAAGAGGAGGGAATTTTGATGAAAACCTTATATATGTAAATGGAATTCAAATTTACCGACCCTTTTTAGTGAGAAACGGCCAACAAGAAGGTCTGAGTTTTGTGAATTCTCAAATGGTTTCCAATATCCGTTTTTCCGCAGGGGGCTTTGAGGCCCGCTATGGAGATAAAATGTCTTCCGTATTAGATATTACCTACAAGCAACCCCAAGATTTTGGAATAGGAATCAAAGGAAGTCTTTTGGGAGGAGGGATAGTATATGAGGATTTAATGTTGGAGAAAAAGCTTTCTGTTTTGGTGGGTGCTCGATACAGAACCAACCAATTGCTCCTAGGAACCTTAGATACAGAAGCAGATTTTAGACCACAATTTACAGATGTTCAGGCCTATTTAAACTATTACTTAACCGATGAATGGCAGCTTAGTTTTCTAGGAAATTATGGCAGAAATAGCTACCAAGTAGTGCCAAGCACAAGAACCACAGATTTCGGAACATTTCAAGAGGCCTTAAGATTACAAGTCTTTTTTGATGGAAGGGAAGATTACGATTTCACCACAAAATTTGGAGCTTTCCAGGCTACCTATACGCCCAACACTAATTTACAGTTAAAATTTACCACCTCTGGTTTTCAAACTCAAGAGCAAGAATATTTCGATATTCTCGGCGCCTACCGTTTAGGGGAATTAAATAATAATTTGGGTTCTGATGATTTTGGTGAGATCTCTTTTATAAGAGGAATTGGCGGTTTTCAGAATTATGCCCGTAACAATTTAGACGCTATCGTTTCCAATATTGCACATGATGGAATTTATGACAAGGATGAAATTACTTGGCGTTGGGGACTAAAATACCAATACGAGAGCATAGTAGATCGATACAAGGAATGGGAGAAAATTGATTCAGCAGGTTTTAGCGTCCCAAATAACCCCTCAACAAGTTTCACCTTTTTTGAAGATCCAAACAACCCAAGAGTAGGAACGGTAGTTTCGAGTTTCGATCCAGAAAAGGAATTGAATTTATTTGAAAGTTTTGATAGCGAAGCAAGAATTCAATCGTCCAGGATAACCGCATACGCAGAAAGGTCCAAAATATATGATGTTGATAGTGGAGATCTTTTTATTAATCTAGGATTAAGAACTCATTATTGGACATTTAACGGTCAAAATGTATTAAGCCCAAGAGCCAGTGTTGGTTGGAAACCGAATTGGGAAAAGGATATGGTTTTTAGATTTGCCACTGGATTTTATTACCAACCTCCCTTTTACAGGGAAATGAGGGAACTCAATGGTGGAATAAACGAAAACATTAGGGCTCAGCGATCCATTCATTTTGTTTTGGGTAATGATTATGAATTAACCATGTGGAATAGACCCTTTAAAATGGTAACCGAAGTATATTATAAAAACTTCAGCAGCCTTATTCCTTATGATCTAGAAAATGTAAGGATTCGGTATACAGCAGAAAACAACAGCAGAGGTTTTGCTACAGGTTTTGATTATAGAATAAATGGGGAGTTTGTAAAAGGAGTAGAAAGTTGGGCTTCACTATCCTTGCTGTCCATTCAGGAAGATATTGAAGGAGATGGCGTCGGTTATTTACCTAGGCCTACAGATCAAAGATTCAATTTCAAAATATTTTTTCAGGATTATTTACCAAAGGATCCAACATTTAGGGTAAGTCTAACTTTAACCTATGGATCAGGAATACCCTTTGCGCCGCCTCAAGCCACAGCTCAAGAAAAATTACAGGATTATAGATTACCCGCATACAGAAGGGTGGATATTGGTTTTAGTAAAGTGCTAAGAGTTGAAGGAAAGGAATACAAAAGCGTATTTATGAAAAGCATAAAAAGTATGTGGGTGAGTTTGGAAGTGTTTAATCTTTTGGCAACCAACAATACGATTAGTTATTTATGGATAAAGGATGCAAGCACGGCCAGGGAATATGCGGTACCTAATTTTCTAACTGGTAGGCTGCTAAACCTTAAGTTGGTTACAGAATTCTAAAAATGCAGGATTAATTCCGAATAAGCTAGTTATCCTTTCCAGCTAATTCTTAAATTTGCCGCCTCAAAAAAACAAAGCATGTTGAATAAAACAATCAGATTGGGAATTGCTGCGGGCATTTTGGCTTGGGCTATTTTGCAATTTGTAGGTGGAAATATTGGCAATGGAATTATGCTCGTTTTACTTTCTGGATTGGTGGTTTTTACCTATTTCCGAAATGAACATATTTTAATTTCGTTTTGGCATTTGCGTAAAAACAATATGGCGAAAGCTGAAAAATCCCTAAGCAGAATTAAAAAACCAGAAGCGGCATTGATAAAAGGACAATTGGCTTATTATTATATGCTAATGGGAATGATTGAATCCCAAAGAGGACTTGGTAAAGCCGAAACTCTGTTGCGGAAAGCCTTAAACACTGGGCTGAGAATGAAACACGATCAAGCGATGGTGAAATTACAGTTGGCAGGTGTTGCAGTTTCTAAAAGAAGGAAACGGGAGGCACAAGTTTTACTCACCGAAGTTAAAAAACTAGATACCCGTGGGATGTTAAACGATCAGGTAAAAATGATCAAAGCCCAAATGAAAAGAATCTAACTTAAAAGGCCAGTTTTTTAACTGGCCTTTTTTATTTTTATTGAAAACTGGATACACCTTGGTATCCAAATACTTTCTTCAGTAAATCTGAAACCCTCGCGGCAGGATCTTCTCTAATTTTAGCTTCTTCCAAAGCCAGCATTTTAAATAAACCTTCCAAGGTTTTATCCAATACATATTCTTCTAGATTAGGATTCATTTTTTGTACCAAAGGAATCTTGTTGTATGTGTTTATGAGAGGATCCCAATATTTTGTTACATCCACTTTTTTCAATGCGCTCTTTATAACAGGACTAAAAGCTGTTGTTAATTGGCTCTGGGTGGCACCCTTTAAATATTCTGTGGCGGCATTATTATCTCCTCTCCAAATATTATAAACATCATTAATGCTCATAGCGGTTATGGCATTTACAAAAATGGGTGTTGCTTTTTTGGAAGCCTCCTCAGCACCATGATTTAAAGTGGCAACAAATTCATCAACCTTAGACCCCAAGCCAAGGTTCCGAACCGTGGATTCTACTTTCGCGGCTTCCTGAGGAAAAGGAATTTTTATTAATGAATTGGAAAGAAATCCATTGTTTGCTGAGGTTTTAAAAACAGTGTTTTTTATCCCCACGGTTAGAGCTTCTTTAATCCCAGAGCTAACCTCATATTTTGTAGCAGGTGTCTTTAAGCTGGATCCAGCTGATTCTAATAAAGGAAGTAGTTGGTCGCAAGACAGTAATAAGGAACAACTTATTAATATGGCAATCTTTCTCATGTACAATTATTTGATAATTTGGCGTTTGAGTTGGAAATTTACGTATTAATGCTAAAGGAGAAATAATAAAAAACCATAATTTGGATAAATAGTCTAATTAATGCTATGAGGTGAACTACAGTTCTACAATTCCCTATGCTGGAATTTTACTTACTTTCCTTTTTATTACTGAACAATGTTTCTTTCATTTGTAATCTTGATAAAATCTGTTTTATGAAAAAGTTTTTTGGAATCTTCCTGCTCTTTGGCTTAATAGTATCATGTGGCTCAGATGATCCTCCTGTTGAACCAACCCCAAAAAGAGATTTACTGGTTGGTAACTGGACCTCAACAGCACAGGTATCTCGGACTACTTTAAACGGAGTTACCTTAGAATGGGATTCTGTTGTAACGGGTATTAATTTCAATTTTACATCAACCTTTTGGGTATATTCAGATTACCAAGGTATTTTGGATACCAGTAAATACAACTGTGATGGGGATACCTTATATTTTATTAAAAATGCGCTTGCGGTTGATACCTTAATTATAGAAGAAATTTCTGCTTCAAATCTTTTTATCGCAGTAAGAACTAGAACCGGCGATATTAATGGTAAAATATTTAAACAACAGGATTTGCTGAGATTCAATAAATACTAGATTTACAAACAGTTTCCAGTTTAGACAAATAATTTGATCCTTGGTTCCGGATCGACGAATTCCATTACCTTTGAGCGTAAATTAAGAATAAGTGCAAGCTGAAATAATAGCGATTGGCGATGAAATTTTAATTGGCCAAACCGTTGATACAAATTCAACCTTTATTGCCAAACATCTTACCACCAATGGAGTGAAAGTGCTTCAGAAAAAAGTGGTAGCAGATGATAAGGATTTAATAATTGAGGCCTTAGATTCTATCTCGTCCAAAACAAATTTGGTCTTTTTAACCGGAGGTTTAGGGCCAACGAAGGACGATATTACAAAAAGTACCCTGACGGAATATTTTGGTGGAGAATTAGTATTCAAACCAGAAGTTTATACCAATATCGAAAAATTATTTAAAGCCTTTGGAAGGATACCTTCGGAGGTGAATAGACAACAAGCCTTTTTGCCCACAAGTTGCCAGATAGTTCCGAATAAATTGGGAACAGCAGCTGGAATGCATTTTACCAAAAATCAAGTACATTATTTTTCTTTGCCCGGTGTCCCCTATGAAACTGAGTATTTAGTTGAAAAGAAAATCATTCCATGGATTGAAGACAATTTAGTGGTAGGTACTGCGGTTCACAAAACCATTATCACCCAAGGAGTACCTGAAAGTGATTTGGCAGAAATGATGGAAAACTGGGAAGACGGACTGCCTATCCAATTGAAATTGGCTTATTTGCCATCTCCAGGTTTGGTGAAACTTAGGTTGTCATCTTATGATTTGGAAAAAACCAAAGCAGAGAAAGTAATTGAAAAGGAACTTGTTAAACTAAAAAAACTTCTCGGAGATATTATTTTTGGCGAAGATGCAGAATCATTGGAGGATTTACTCGGGAAACTATTAATTCATCATGGAATAAACCTTTCGATTGCCGAAAGTTGCACAGGCGGTTATATTTCTCATTTAATCACTAGGATATCTGGAAGTTCAGCATATTTTAAGGGTAGCATTGTTTCTTACGCAAACGAGGCAAAAATGGATTTGTTGAATGTGGGCGAAAATGAACTTCAAAACCATGGCGCAGTATCCAAAGAAGTGGTGGAAAAAATGGCGATGGAGGTAAAAAAACGCTTTAACACAGATTATTCTATTGCAACAAGTGGTGTAGCAGGACCAAATGGAGGAAGCGAATTAAAACCTGTTGGCACAGTTTGGATTGCAATATCCGGACCTAATGGGGTGAAATCCAAGAGATTCCAATTTGGTAGAAATCGAATTAGGAATATTAAAAAGGCCGCCTTGATGTCGATGGATTTACTTCGAATAGAAATACAGAAAAATCATCAATGATGTTTGTCCAACTTAAAAACTTTATCTAATTTTGCAAACCAATTTTTAATGAGCGATTTATATGTCAAGAGTTTGTGAATTAACAGGAAAGAAAGCCATTACAGGAAACAATGTTTCTTTTTCGAATAAGAAGAATAAGAGAAAGTTTAATGTAAACCTTACCAAAAAGCGCTTTTACATTCCTGAGGAAGATCGTTGGGTAACTTTAAAAGTTTCTACATCTGCTCTAAAGGACATCAATAAGAAAGGTATCTCTGCTGTTATTAAAGAAGCAAGAGCAAACGGACACCTTACTAAGTAATATTTAAAGAACTAGAGTCAAATGGCAAAAAGAGGAAACAGAGTTCAAGTAATTATGGAGTGCACCGAGCACAAAGAAACTGGTAGACCAGGAACTTCCCGTTATATTACTACCAAGAACAAAAAGAATACTCCGGACAGATTAGAATTGAAAAAATTCAACCCGGTATTGAAGAAATATACGGTTCATAAAGAGATTAAGTAACCTGTTAAAACGAATTTGATATGGCTAAGAAAGTAGTAGCAACATTGAAAAAGGAAGGCAGCGCATCATTTACTAAAGTGATCCGCATGAAAAAAAGCCCAAAATCTGGTGCTTATTCCTTTGAAGAAAAAGTGATCAACAAAGAATTGATTAACGATTTCCTAAAAAACTAATCTAAACCCTGTTTAGATATTTAATAGCCATCCTTGTGATGGCTATTTTAGTTTACACCAATTGGGGATTTGTAAAATTGAGCCAAACCTTTTATGCCGTTGTGGTCTAATTTTATTAAACCCTTAATTGTAGAACACCCCATTGTTTTTCTTTGATAGGAATGTTTATTGTCCTCAATAAAAGTTGCCCTTTTTGGTATTTCCCCAAAAACAACGGGATAATTATGGAAAAGACAAAACCCTTATTTATTCCCTCTATAAAGAAATAAAAAAATCCCCGACTCAAGGCAGCTACAGAACCATATCAATTTCAGATATTTGCAAATTCATAAAATCCGCAAAATGGGGCTATTCGGTAAAATATTTTCCAAAGAAAAAAAGGAAAAACTGGACAAAGGCTTGGAGAAATCCAAGGAGAACATGTTCTCTAAACTTTCCAGAGCTGTTGCAGGTAAAAGCAAGGTTGATGAAGAGGTTCTGGACGAACTAGAAGAAGTACTAATTACTTCTGATGTAGGCGTTCAAACGACCGTGAAAATTATTGAAAGAATTGAAAATCGAGTTTCTAAGGATAAGTATTTGGGAACAAGTGAATTGAATTCTATTCTAAGAGAAGAAATTGCAGGATTGTTATCCGAAAATAACACTGAAAATTTAGTGGACTTTTCTATACCTCAAGGCAACAAACCACATGTAATTATGGTGGTTGGCGTAAATGGCGTGGGAAAAACAACAACCATAGGCAAGCTCGCAAATCAATTTAAAAAAGCCGGACTAAATGTCGTTCTTGGAGCTGCGGATACATTTAGAGCTGCGGCTGTGGATCAACTCACAATTTGGTCGGAAAGAACTGGAGTTCCCATTGTAAAACAAGCGATGGGTTCCGATCCGGCATCGGTTGCTTTTGATACCCTCCAATCTGCTATTGCCCAAA
Source organism: uncultured Cryomorphaceae bacterium (assembly GCA_937129395.1). Lineage (GTDB taxonomy): Bacteria > Bacteroidota > Bacteroidia > Flavobacteriales > Schleiferiaceae > CAKZNE01. Next base: position 29,504 of record CAKZNE010000136.1, read on the forward strand.
ATGCTGATGTGGTTTTAATTGATACCGCTGGTAGACTTCACAATAAGGTGAATCTAATGAATGAACTCGGAAAAATAAAAAGAGTGATGCAAAAACTTATTGATGACGCTCCCCATGAAGTGCTGTTGGTTTTGGACGCATCAACCGGACAAAATGCGATTGAACAAGCCAAACAATTTACAAAGGCTACGGATGTAAGTGCATTGGCATTAACCAAGTTGGATGGAACCGCAAAAGGGGGTGTCGTAATTGGAGTTTCAGATCAATTTCAGATTCCAGTAAAATATATTGGAGTAGGTGAAGGGATTGATGATCTTCAAGTATTTAATAAAATTGAATTTGTCGATAGTTTTTTCGGTACAAAATAAAAGTCTCTGACTAAAAAAATATGAGAACTAAATCCATAAAGAAGAATAAAATCAATATTGTAACCCTTGGGTGTTCCAAAAATATTTACGATAGTGAAGTTTTGATGGGACAATTAAAGGCCAATGGAAAGGAAGTTGGCCATGAAACCGATGATGGGAATATAGTTGTGATAAACACTTGTGGATTTATCGAAAATGCCAAACAAGAGTCTATAAATACCATTTTGGATTTTGTAGAAAAAAAGGAGGAAGGAGCAATTGATAAAGTTTTTGTTACTGGATGTTTATCCGAAAGATATAAGCCCGATTTACAAAAGGAGATTCCCAATGTAGACCAGTATTTTGGAACTAGGGAATTACCCCAATTATTAAAAGCCTTGCGTGCAGACTATAAAAAGGAATTGGTTGGCGAAAGGTTAATGACTACCCCTCAGCATTTTGCTTATTTAAAAATTGCTGAAGGTTGCGACAGACCCTGTTCATTTTGCGCTATTCCATTAATGAGGGGCGGACATAAATCTACGCCTGTAGAAGATTTGGTTATAGAGGCAAAAAAACTCGCCGCCAAAGGGGTTAAAGAACTTATTCTTATTGCCCAGGATTTAACTTATTATGGTTTAGATCTGTATAAAAAAAGGGATTTGGCCAGACTTTTAAGAGAATTGGTGAAAGTAGAAGGAATAGAATGGATTCGTCTTCATTATTTGTTTCCAGCTGGTTTCCCAGAAGATGTTTTGGATGTAATAAGAGAAGAACCAAAAGTTTGTAATTATATTGATATTCCACTTCAGCATATTTCCTTAAGGTTTGATAAAAGGGGCCATCGTTCCGACCGCCAATCTGCACATGGGCAATCAGATCACGGTAAGTCTCAAACACCTGAACCGCGTCACCATGGATCATCTGAGCATGAAAGCTGTCGTATTGCAGTGCGACATTGGGACGCTCGACTGCGGCTAGGATGTCGGCCGCAAGTCCGTAGTCATTCAGAAAGTAACCCGGCATCGACACCGGGTTCAGCGGCTCAAGCGTCAGGGTGATCCCGGCAGGCGCCACATCAGCAGCCCAGCTCAGATTATCTATCAAGGCGGATCTTGCCGCCTCGCCTTCACCCTCGCCGGTCATGACGTGAATATATGACGCGCCCAGCAGGTCGGCGCAGTCAAAGGCGGTTTGAATATCGCCGCGAAACGCCGCC
>CAKZNE010000137.1 GCA_937129395.1 uncultured Cryomorphaceae bacterium
GAGCGATAGCGAATAACCCAAAAGAACAGAATTAAACCTTTTTCTTCAGGCGATATTTTTTATTTAGGACACGAGTGCTTTATTATAATTAAGTTCGTTTATGGAAGAAGTGGTAAAGTTCAATAATTACGAATTGAACTATAATTCTGGTGACTTAAAAACAATCACCAATGGCAAAGAGACTGAAGTAAATCGCCTTACACCTCAGTCCACTAAACTTCTTAAATTACTAATAAAGAAATACCCTGAAATACTTTCAAAAGAAGAGATAAAATCTCGTCTCTGGCCAGATATTGAAGTTGACTTTGACAATAGTCTTCATTTCTGCATCCGACAAATTAGGTTGGCTTTAAATGACAATGTTGCAAATCCAGAATATATTGAAACCATCCCCAGGCGAGGCTATAAATGGCTGGTAGAGGTTGAAGCCCCTAAGAAAAAACAAAAGCTAATACCCATTTTTGTATTTGCTTTAATTTTCCTGTCTTGGGTTTCAATTAGCGTTTATTATTTTAAAAACCTTCCCGAAAATCCAAACACAGAGAAGGTAGAAACGAAAACAAGCTTGGTGATTATGCCCTTCCAAACCATGGATTCGTTAAGTGATTTTTACAATAATGAAATTGCTTATGAATTATTAAAACTAACAGGAAATAATAAAGAATTTAAAATTACAGGCCCGAGTATCACGCTTAATATTAAGCCCGAGGAAATTTACCGTTATTTAGAAAATTCTAAATCCGAATATCTTATTAATGCAAAGTTTTCGGGCATTGGAGATGAAAGCAGTTTACTGATTGAAATAATTAGAAATAAAGACATGGCCCACATTTGGGTAAAAAGTTTCAAGGCAGATGTTTCGGATTTGGAAATCGCAGAAATGATCTTAATTGGTTTTGAGGAGAATAGGGGGAAGTAATATGAAACTAAAAACTCTTGTACTTCTTGGTTTATTTTGCATCCTGAGCTGCAATGAAAGCCGCTTGGAAAACAAAAGGGTAAACCATTCTAATCCCATTACAATTTCACCAAACAAGGAAGTATTTGAAAAGTCAATTGCCATTGCGGATAAGCCTTTAAAATGCACCTGTGTTGAAAACTCCTATAAGCGAATCCGAGACCATGAAGTTTCATTTCAGAATATTAAAAGTCAGGCTAAAGAAAACCTAGATAAATTTTCTAAATGGTCCGATGATTCTCTTCGTTTTAAAGTAAAAAGCATAAGGTTTTCCCATTTTGATAGTATTCCAGAAAAGTTTAGGGTCTTCAAAAATATTGAACAGGTAATCATTGCAGATGTGCGGAACGGAAACTCAGATTCATTAGCCTTTTATGGCCTGGATCTCTTTCCAAAGCTAAAATCTCTTGTTTTTTGGGGATCATCGATTTCTATAAACCCTCAAGAAAAATGGCTCACAAAAATAGAGCGGATTTATGCTGAAAAATCCATTATTTACGGCATCAAAGACTTTACAGCCTTACCAAACTTAAGAACCTTGAGTTTTGCCTATTCTGGATTCCATGAATTCCCAGAAAATATAGAATCCTTAAAATGCCTTTCCGAATTAACTTTAGGTGCCTACCGAGGGGGTGAACTCGAATTATCCACCATGGACCTGCGTCATCTTCCTTGTTTAAAAACACTTCAATTGCAAACCTGGTATAATACTCTAATTGGCCTACCTTTAGGTCTCGATAGTCTTGAATTGGATAAACTTACTATTCACCATCAGGGGTTGACTTTTGAGGAAAAGGAAAAACTAAAATTGTATTGAAAATTTAATAATGAAATCGCTTCAAAAAATTCTGAGCCAAATATCTTTCTTGATTTTCGTTGCTGGTATCTACGGGTTTTTGTCCAATACTTTTTTCGAAAATAACAGAAATGATCAAGAATTTTCATTAAATAATATTCAAGGGATAATTGTTAAGGACCAATACATCTACATTGGACTTGGGGAGTTTAGTAGGATTCAACAATACAGTCTAAACGGCAATTTTGTTAAAACATGGAAAACAAATACACGAGGAAAAAATTTTACTTTTAAGGTAGAGGGAAATTACCCAGAAGTTTTAAATGCCCACTTAAATAGAGGAGCATTTAAAAAAAATTTAAACCTGGTATCAGAAAAACCCGAGCTTAAAGATCTTTTTCTAAACAATCCAGAATACCAACAGATTCAAAACCCCAACTTTTATAAGGACCAATTTGGAAATGAGTATCGAGTTTCGGGATTGTTTTTCAAGAGCCTAAAGAAAAAGGAAAATGGTTTGGAGAAAAAGATTTTCCGAAGACAAATTGGAATTTAAAGAAATGGATGTGGTATCCAAAGTTTGGATTACATGGTATTTTTAAAATGACTTTTTTAAATCATGTTACAGTACTATCTGGTGTTGGAGTTGGCGGTGGCTCTTTAACTTATGCGAATACGTTGCCAATACCAAAAGAAAATTTTTTTAAAACAGGAAGTTGGGCAAACTTAAATTCTTGGCAAGAAGTTTTACAACCGTTTTATAAAACTGCACATAAAATGTTAGGTGCTGCGGTTAATCCGAAACTTCATGATTCAGATTTATTAATAAAAGATATTGCAAAAGATTTAGGAAAAGAAAAAGATTTTGAGTCAGCAAAAGTAGCAGTCTTTTTTGGAGAAGCTGGTAAAACAGTTAAAGATCCTTATTTTAATGGTAAGGGTCCAGATAGAAAAGGATGCATACATTGTGGTGCTTGTATGACAGGTTGTAGATACAATTCTAAAAATACCTTAGATAAAAATTACTTGTATTTAGCACAACAATTAGGAACCAAAATAATTGCCGAAAAAGAAGTGTTTAATGTTGAAACTCTAGATGAAAACGATTCTTCTAAAGGATATAGAATAAGTTTTAAATCTAGTATTGGAAGAAAAAAGAAAGAAAGTGTAACTGCAAAAGGAGTTGTTTTTTCTGGCGGTGTTTTAGGTACAATTCCATTATTGTTAAAGTTAAAAGAAACCTCATTGCCAAAATTATCCAACTTTGTTGGAAAAGATATTAGAACAAATAATGAATCTTTACTATCTATAACATCCACAAAAAAAGAAGATAAAGATTATTCTAAAGGAATTGCAATTGGTTCTATTTTACATACCGATGAAAATAGTCATTTAGAACCTGTTAGATATGCAAAAGGATCTAGTTTTTCTAGATTGTTAACAATGCCAACCGTTAAAAGTAGATTTTCATTATTTAGAGTTTTAGGAATAATTGGCCTTTTTTTTACAGTTCCATTCCGCTTTTTGAAAACTATTTTTGCTAAAAATTATGCTCAAAAAACTACCATTTTATTATTTATGCAGACTTTAGATAGTACTTTGCAAATTAAAAGAGGAAAATTTACAAAGATGAAAACGGTAGCTCCAAAAGGAGGAAAGCCAGAAGCTTTTATTCCAGAAGCTATCTATTTGGCTAAAAAAGTAGGAGAAAAAGTAAACGGAATTCCATATTCTAGTTTTACAGATGTTTTATTAGGTACAACAACAACAGCTCATATTTTAGGAGGTTCTGTAATGGGAAAAGATATTAATTCTGGCGTAATTGATAAAAACTGTAATGTATTTGGTTACGAAAACATGATGGTTTGCGATGGTTCTATAATTTCTGCAAATCCTGGTGTTAACCCATCTTTATCTATTA
>CAKZNE010000138.1 GCA_937129395.1 uncultured Cryomorphaceae bacterium
TCGAGACTAACTAATAATTCTGGTGCTGCCCTAAACGGACATACCGATATTTCTTTTGGGAATATCGGTATGTCCGTTTAGGGCAGCGTCGAGACTAACTAATAATTCTGGTGCTGATGTGGCAAAGGAAACTACTGTCATACCAATAACCAGCATTGAAACTTTAAGGCGAAGTGCTAAATCAATGGAAGCTTTTACGAGGAAATCACCACCAAAAAGCAGAAGCAGTATACCTGAAAAAAGATAGAGGTAGGAACCCATGTTATAGATCGATATTCCTTTTTACAGAGCCTACAACATCTTTAATTTCTTTGGCTTCTTTTTCTACAGTGTCTTTGATGTCTTTAAGGCCAGAGTCTTCAACTGAAGTGCTATTGTTTATTTCTGATTTTATATCACTGGCTGCGTTTTTTACTTCTCTAATTCCCTTGCCCAATCCACGTGCAATTTCTGGAATCTTATTCGCTCCAAACAACATGATTACCATAATAAGGATGAAAAATATTTCAGGGCCTCCGATATTAAAAAATAAGAAAACACTCTTCACAATTTCTAGCTTCAGATTTGTTCATCAAAAGTAAATGAAAAACCCTGCGTCTAGGCAGGGTTTTAAAAAAATATTCTTGGGGAATTTAATTATTCCTCTTCTCTTCTCTGACTTTTACTTAAAGAATCCATCATTAAAGGAGTTGCAATAAATAATGAGGAGTAAGTTCCTACTACTACACCAATTAATAATGCGAACATAAATCCTTGAATTACTTCTCCTCCAAAAATAAAGATCACTAACAATACGAAGAAGGTGGTTAAGGAAGTATTTACAGTACGACTTAAAGTACTATTTAATGCTTCGTTTACAACCTCGTTCATTGGAGTTTTCTTGTTCTTAATTTTCAAGTATTCTCTAATACGGTCAAACACTACCACCGTATCATTCAGAGAATAACCGATTACCGTTAGAATTGCTGCAATAAAGGCTTGGTCAATTTCTAAAGAGAATGGTAATACGCCGTAGAAAATGGAGAATATTGCTAGCACCACCAATACATCATGGAATGCTGCTGCAACGGCTCCTAAACTAAATTGCCATTTGGAGAATCTCGAAAGGATATAGAGGAAAATCACAATTAAAGATCCAATAATCGCCCAAACTGCAGACTTCTTAATATCATCGGCAATTGTAGGTCCAACCTGACGTTCTGATACAATACCCAAGTTTGAATCCTCCACTTCCGAAGAAAAGTCGGCAATTGTTATTTCCTCTTTAAAATAAGATTTTGTACCTGCAAAAAGTTTGGATTTAATTTCCTCTTCTACTTCAGGTCCGTTTTCAGCAATCTTATACTTGGTTGTAATAATTACCTGACTATCATCACCAATTTTTTTCACTTGAGGAATCATGGAATTTTCTCCTTCCTTAAACAAATCACCAAAACCTGCTTGGATATCTGAAGGAACTACGTTTTGATCAAATTGAATTTGGTAGGATCTACCTCCAACAAAATCCACCCCTTGGTTCAAACCTCTTGTGGAAAGAGATACAATACCGGCGGCGATAATCAATCCAGAAACAACATAAGCAATTTTCTTTTTGGAAAGGAAATCGATTGAAAAGCTTTTGAAGGCATTTTTAGTAAGCGAGGTTGCAAAAGAGATAGTCCCTTTCTTTTCCATTCTCCATTCAAAAATTAATCTTGTAATAAAGATTGCGCAGAAAAGAGAAGTTAGAATACCAATAATTAATGTGGTAGCAAACCCTCTAATTGGTCCAGTTCCAAAAACATATAATATTACGCCTGTAAGGAAGGTGGTTACGTTTGCATCAATAATGGAACTATAGGCATTTTTATAACCATCGGTAATGGCAAGTTTTAGTCCTTTTCCATTGGTTAATTCCTCCCTAATCCTTTCATAAATCAGTACGTTGGCATCCACTGCCATACCAATTGTAAGAACGATACCTGCAATACCAGGTAAAGTAAGAACGGCTCCAATAGAAGCAAGAACTCCAAATACAAAGAACATGTTTACTATTAAAGCAACAACAGATGCAGTACCCGCTCCGCTGTAATAGAAAACCATATAAATCATTACAATGGCTAGAGCAATAATAAAGGACCAAAGACCAGAATTAATTGCTTTTTCTCCTAAGGAAGGTCCAACAACGTCTGCCTGAATAATTTTGGCAGGTACAGGTAAACTACCCGCTTTTAGAATATTTGCTAAATCCTTTGCTTCTTGGATTGTAAAATCACCTTCGATACTGGTACGTCCATTTGGAATTTCTCCATTTACAACAGGATAAGAATAAACCAAACTATCCAAAACCACCGCAACATGACCCTTAGGATCTTTTTCGGAAGCAGCTTTTGTCATAGCGGCCCATTTCTTAGCTCCTTGAGCATTCATGGACATACTTACATAAGCTTGGTTGTTTTGATTAAAATCTTGTTTGGCATCAGTAACCACATTTCCACCTAACTGAGGCTCACCGCTTCTATTTCCTACAGCGGCAAACAACATATAAAAGTCGTTGGCATTAGGTTTTGATGACCAAATAAATCTTGTATATCTATACGTACCCGTTAAAAGAGATCTTACTCTTGGGTGACTTAAATATTCATTTATTGTTTTGATATCTTTTGCTCTGGCATATCCGATTATTGGCCCAGGAATAGTTTTCTGTGCTTGGTAATCGTAATTCAATCCCATTATGCTTAAAAGAGGATCAAATCTATCTTCCACATTTGTAGAATCATCAGTAGCTGTAGAATCTGAAACAGCTAAACCTAAAGAATCAACTGCTGTTGAATCTCCCTCTTCTGGAATAGAAGTAATTTCGCTAAGCACATCATCTACAATTGTTTCACTTTCTTCTTTTGCTGCTTTAATAGAATCCGAAACTTTATTTGGATTTTCTACAATCGTTCTCAGCTTTTCATTTGCCAGGCTCATGAAGTTTAAGAATTCAGTTCCTTGGTAAAGGTTCCAAAATTCTAATTTAGCTGTAGATTGAAGTAATTTTTTTACTCGGTCTGGATCTTTAACCCCAGGAAGTTCTACTAAAATTCTTCCCGCATTATCCAAACGTTGAATATTCGGTTGTACAACCCCAAATTGATCAATACGAGCTCTTAAAACCGTGTAAACGTTTTTAACTGCTGCATCAATTTTGGATGCCAATTCTTTTTTCACCTTATCATCTTCTGCCCCAAAACCCAAAGTTTCGTTCATCTCTTTGGTACCAAAAAGTTGAGGGTCGCTTAATTTCAAAGAAGAATTTTGATTTGCTCTTACCGTTTCAAAAGCTTCTAAGAAAAACGTTAAATAATCGTCTTGACCATCAGAGTCCAATTCATCGGCTTTAGAAATGGCCTCAACAAAAAGTGGATGCTCTGCGTTTTTAACTAATTTTTTTAGAATGTCTTTTACCGAAACCTCAAGGATTACGTTCATACCACCTTTTAAATCCAGACCAAGGTTTAATTCCTTTTCCTTGACTTCAGCGTATGTAAAATCGGCAATAAAAATATCGTAAACCTTCTGACTGTTTATAGAGTCTAGATAGGCTTGTTTCTTATCAGCGTCGCCGGTTGCATAGGCTTCGGCATCACTGCTTACGCCCGCGCTGATGAAGGTAAATGATAATTGGTAAAGACAAGCCAAGGCGAACACGATGGCAAATAATCTTATAACTCCTTTATTCTGCATTATTTCAGGATGTGTTTACTAAATTTCAAAATAGTCGGCAAATATAGAATTTCAGCCAATAAATAGCAACGTCCTTTTACTTATCTATTCAACGATTTCTAATATTGCTGTTTATATTTGTGCCAGATTAAAAATCCTATCCATGAAATACTCACTATTAATCCTATCCTTTTTTGCAGCCCTATCGGCTACAGCTCAAACCAGCGTTAATAAATTTGGATTTATTGAAACTGGAGACATTAAAGTTTTTCAAAATGGAAGCCAGTTAAAAAATCCTTGGGCGGGTGGAATAAATTCTGGAGAAGTTAATTCTATGGACCTAAATAATGATGGAAGGCTTGATTTAGTGATTTTTGACAAGGTTGGATCGAGGGTAATCACCTTTATCGATGTAAAATCTAGTGGAACTGCGGAATTTGAATATGCTCCAGAATATAGATCTGCCTTTCCATTTGCTGAAGATTGGATGTTATTAAGAGATTTTAACTGTGATGGTAAAATGGATGTTTTTTGCGGATTAAACGGTGCGATAATCGTTTATGAAAACACGAGTAATGGAAATCAATTGTCATTTCAGAAGGCACATAGCGAGGATAAATTGCAAGTAACAATTAGTGTTGGTGATGTAAATCTACACGTTCCAAATTCGGATGTTCCTGGAATTGTGGATATGGATGGGGATGGAGATTTGGATATTCTTACTTGGGGTGGTTCGGTTGCCTATGTGGAATTAATGGAAAACAAGGCTGGTTGCGGATTGGATTTTGAAAGAAAAGAAAGCTGTTGGGGTCATTTTCTAGAAGATGCTTTTGGCAACCAAGTAATTTTGGATACTTGTACGCCTTTTAAAAATAAAACCATGCACGCCGGTGGCACATTATTGCCAATAGATCTTAATGCAAATGGGGTTTTGGATGTTTTGGTTTCCGACGTTTCTTATAAAAACATAATCGCTCTTTACAATACAGGAACTCCAGATAGTGCTTTTATTAGTTCCCAAGACACAAACTTTCCGGCAAGTCATCCTGTTAATGTGGACCTTTTCCCAGCTTGTTTTTATGAAGATATTGATGGTGATGGTGTAAGAGATTTAATTGCATCTCCAAACCAAACTGGCTTTACTGGCTCTGAGAATTACACTAGTATGACAGTTTATAAAAATACCGGGTCAAACAATAATCCAACTTTTCAATATGTTGAAAATGATTTTCTTCAAAAAGACCAAATAGAATTGGGAGAAGGTTGTGTACCGAGGTTCTGCGACCTTTCAGGAGATGGACTTTTGGATATGGTTTTGGCGAACAGCAGTTATTATGTAGCTGGATCAATCCCAAGTGGTTCCTTCTCTTATTATAAAAATACTGGGAGTGCTACCAATCCTGAATTTACGCTAATTGACAGTAATTTTGCCGATATAGGCTCATTTGGTTTGGGGGCAATGGCAATTCCAGCTTTTGGAGATTTAGATGGCGATGGTGATTTGGATATGATTGTTGGAGACCAAAATGGCCAGCTTCATTATTTCACCAATACAGGAGGTGCAAATGTTCCAAGTTTTAGCCTTACAACTGCCGGAATAGGCTCCATAGATGTAGGGAATGCAGCTGCACCATTTTTATTTGACATGGACAGTAGCGGGACTTTAGATTTGGTAATTGGAAACGAGCTTGGGAAAGTTCAGTACTATAAAAATTCTTCTTCTACCAGCCCAAATTTCACATTAGAAAACAGCTTTTTTGGAGGTATAAATGTAAACACCAGATTTTTTGATGGTTTTAGTATTCCTTATGTTTTTGAAAACAATGGCTTTATTAATATGATGGTTGGTAGTGGACATGGAATCTACCAGTTTGACAGCATAACCCAGGTAGTTTCGCAACCTTCACTTCTTACGGCTACAGTAGGGACTGATACCCAGAGAGTGGCCAATTTTAATGAAAGTCCTTATGGATTTTCTAAATATTTAGGCCGCAACCAATTTTTAATTAAAGCAGACGAACTTAAAGCCTTAGGTTTTCTACATGGATTTATTACAAGAATTTCTTTTGATGTAACCTCAACGGGACATAGTATTGTACAAAAGGGGATTACTGTAAAAATGAAAAACACAACGCTTAATGATTTGAATGCATTTGAAACAGGACTTACTTTAGTAAATGAGGATGAAAGGGTTTTACCAGGCTCTGGTGTTCAACTTGATGTTCCATTTTTGTGGGATGGAAAATCGAATTTGGTTGTGGAAATTTGCTTTAGTGGAAATGTATTTGTTCAGAATAATGCGCGGGTAGATATGAGTACCACTTCTTTTGTTTCTAATGCTTGGGCAGATGTTGCCGGAAACAATAGCATAACCGCAAATGGTTGCAATCTTCCATTTTTTGCAAATTCCAGTAGAAGACCAAATATTCGTTTTCAAATCACTCCGGCTTTTGTAAATACCAACTATATCTTGGCGGATGGCCATAGAAATGCTGGTGCTTTTGCAGATTTGAATGATGATGGTTTTGTTGATGCTGTAGTTGGTAATTTCTGTGGTGGATTAAATCATTATAAAGGAAAGGTTTACGATATAAGTGTAGATGAACCTGTTAGTTTTGAAAACAATTCGCTTCAAGTTTACCCAAATCCAGGGCAAGATATTTTTAGGGTAAAAACCAACAATATGGGCAACAAAAGTATTCTTAGGGTTTTTAATTTGAAGGGTCAATTGATTTCCCAACAAAATATTACGGAAAGCACCACGGAAGTAGATTTGAGCAAGGAACCCACAGGCTTATACCTATTTTTGGTTGAAAATGGGCAAAGGCTATTTAGCCAAAAAGTAATTAAAGAATAAGACTTCGTTTTTCCAATAAGTAATTTCTTTCCACCTCATTGGTGCTTAGGTCAATTGCTTTATTTAGACTCTTAATTCCTTCATCTATATTTTGTGTTTTCAGTTGCATTTCCGATTTGAAAGCGAAAAAAAGATGATTTTGATTTAAGGATTCTTCCAACTTTTCCAATTGAGAAAGAACAAGGTTCGCCTTTTCAATTTCCGCCAAAACGATCAAATAATTGAGCTGAGCTTTTGGAGAATTGTAATTGGATAAAATAATTTGGTGAATAGCTAATATTTTCTTCCAATCTATACTTTCATAGCTTGGTGAAATATGGTACTGGAATTCAATGGAAGCCTCTAAATATAATTTGTCAAATTCTTTAAAAAGAGTGGCTTGGTGGAAATAATAATTTGCCCATTTAACATAATCTTCAATCCAAAGTAGACGATTTTGATTTTTTAGGGTCTTCAATTTTCCATTTTCCTGCCGAGCATCGAATCTTGCGATTTTATAGGAAATCAAACTTATTAAAGAAGTACTAGAAACATCTTTGCATTCTTTCTTATCAATCAGCAATAAGGCTAGCCTTAGAGCTTCTCCACACAAATCCCTATTTATCAATTCCTTTCCTATACTTGCTTTATAGCCTTCATTAAACATCAGATAAATAACCTTTACTACTCGGTGTAAATAGTCTTTTAACTCAGAGCCAGAGGGAATATAAAGTTCGCCAACCACCTCCCTGAATTTATTTTTCGCCCTTTGTAATGACTTTTTTGTTGTTTCTTCTTTTAGTAAAAGTGCTCTTGAAATTTCTGCAATGTTAAAACCACTTATAAGTTTCAAACTGAGCAAGAGAGAATCCCGCAAAGGAATAGCCGAATTGCAACAGGCAAAAATCATCTTCAGTTGCTCATCTTTTAATTCTGTGTCTAAGCTGAATTCCAGTTCATTTTCAGAACCTATGTTATCAAAAACAAGGCTTTCGCTTTTAGCCTCGCGTTTTAATAAATCCAAAAACTTATTTCTAGATACCTTAAAGAGCCAGTTACTGGGTTTATCCGGAATCCCATTAAAAGCCCAAACCTGGCTAGCTTTTAATATGGAATCCTGAACAGAATCTTCAATTAACTCAAGATGGTGGACTCCAAAACTTAGACTAAGTCCAGAAACAATCCGCCCATATTCATGTCGGAACAAATGATCTAAAGTTTTGGTAATTTTTGGATCCATAAAAAGAAAAAGCTTGTGTTCATTGTTTTGAACACAAGCTTCTAAATTAGTTCTAAAAAGAATTACATACTCAACATTTCTCTTATTTCTAGAGTGCCCTCATGTTCAAAAATTGGACATCCTTTTGCTATCTCAGTGGCATTTGCCATATCCGAGGCATTTACAATAAGGTATCCACCAACAATTTCCACACCTTCAGCGAAAGGGCCATCGGTTTCTGTATTTCCATCTTTGCTTAATACCCTTCCTTCTTTGGCTAATGGCAATCCATCTACCAAGGTTCCTTTTTCTGCCAATCCTTGCATCCAGGTTCCCCATTTTTGCATGTGATCTTGCATTTCTTCTGGGGAGGAATTTTCTCTTCTACTGTCACCACCACGAAATAAATAAAGATACTTTGTCATTTTTCAATTTTTTAATTGTTTTCCGATTCAAGGATCATTTCCTAAAATTCAAACTAAAGACGAATAAGGTATTTCCAAAAGGGACATTTTATTCACTTTTATTTTCAGAAATAAAAATACGGTCTTTGAAGATGTAGTTTTTTCCTTACAGAAACTTGGCAATACTCCTACTCTATCCTAATAAATTCCCCAATATTATTGTCTTGTCATTTCTACTCTCTACTTACCAAACAAAACTCTAGGTACATGAAACATTCTCTTTTAATTCTGAAACCCAATTTTCCTGGGTTTCTATTTTTAGTATTCCTTACAATTCTAAGTTTCAGTCTTCATTCTCAAAATCCTGGAGACATTATTTTCACGGGATATAATTCAGATGGACCAGATGAATTTTCCTTTATGGCCACAAAATCCATCCCTGGAAATGCCCAAATCCATTTTACGGATAATGGTTGGACAACAGCCGGAGGTGGGGCCTTTACAACAAATGAAGGTGAATTACTTTATACCACCCCTTCTCCCGGACTTAGACAAGGAGAACAAGTTGTAATACAAGCTTCTGGATCTTCACCCTTGGTAGTAAATGGATCGGGGACAGTTGTACAGGTTGGCTCAAATAAAATTGTTTTCACGGCCTTTGGCGATGGTATTATTGCATTTTCAGGCACTTTAAACAATCCTCTTCCCCTTGCTGCAATTACCACGGATGCATCAGGTTGGACAAACCCAACAGCCACCACCCAAACCAATATTCCAAACGGTTTGGTTGTTGGCCAAACTGCATTTTTATTATTGGAAAACGGAACCACTGAATCCGATAACTGGATTTACAACTGCGATACTCTTTATGGAGATTTATCCGATATTCAATCGGCCGTTGGTTCTTTAGGCAATTGGACATCCGATAATGACAACACCTTCAATTTGCCTTGTTCTCCTATTGTTTCTACTTGGAATGGAACCTGGAGTCCTTCAGAACCCAGTGCCCAAAATGACCTTATTATTGATTCACCAAATTCAATAAATAGCGATATAATTTGTAGAGATCTGACAATTAACACGGCCCAAAGCCTGAATCTAGGAACAAACAGTCTGAGTATTTCAGGTAATATTGTAAATAATGGGAATGGAATTCAATCAACCGGAATAATTAATTTTTCTGGAAATGATTCTACCTTAGCTATTAATGGCAATACCTTATTTCTAACCAATTCCATAATTGTGGATTCCGCTTGTTCTTTAAATGCCAATTCCAAATTAGTCCTAAGTGCAACAAGCCAAGATACTTTTGGGCAAATTTCTGGCAAGGGTGAAGTTCTTAACCTCATTGTACAAAAGTATATAGACCCGACTAGTCCAAAATATTTCTACTTGGGATTGCCTTTGCAAAATGCTCTTTTAGATGAATTTAATGAGGGTAATATTTTACAAAGTTCGAATTCCAGTCAAGGGAATATCTGGGAATGGGATGCTTCCATTTCTCAATGGAAAGAACCAGGAAATGTTGCAAGCACTAACTCCATACCCGCAAAGGCTTATGCGCTTTATGCTGGAACAAATTCTTCTGGAACTTTTGTTTTGGGGAATCCCGGGCCTCTAAATTATTCTGGAAGCCCGAATATGGAAGTCGTTCCTATCGCTTTGGACTATAATGATGGTCAATCCTCTGGATCCCAATCATTTGTTGGAGGAAGTTCCCTAGCTCATACCCAAGGCTGGAATTTAGTTTCCAACCCTTATCCCTGTTATTATGATTGGGATCAACAAAACCTACCGGTTGATTTAGGAACAGCAATTTATCGCTTTGATGGCAGCAGTTATACTTCTTATCTCAAAGGAGCTGGTTCCGGATCGCGTTTTATTTTGCCAGGGGAAGGATTTTTTGTTCAACTTCAAGCGAATTCTCCAGGAAATTTAAGTTTCGATCCAGCCAATAGAAATCCCAGCAAAATCATAAGTTCTGCAAAAAGATCTTCAACTTTTGATGGTTTAAAAATCACTGCTTTCAACTCTACAACTCAGCTTAAGGATGAAGTTTACCTGGGTTTTGACAGTTTGGCTAGTGCTAATTTCGATCCTGAATATGATGCTTGGAAATTGATGAATGAAGGAAAAAGTCCAAACCTTTATTGTGAAATGACTGATGGTCCTTATAGTATAATGAGATTCGATTTAAAACTGACTCCCTACATCATTCCACTGGCATTTTATCAAGAATTAGATGGTGATTCCATTCGCCTTCAGCTTGATCTATCTTCCTTGAAATCCAATGTTAAAATTCTCATTGAAGATTTAAAAACTGGTCAATTTCACAATCCAGTTATAAACGACCTTTTATTTAAATATGACCTCAATTTTAGAAAAGACCGATTTCGTATACACATTGAAAAATCAACAATTTCATTAAAAGAAGAAGAGATTGATGAAGGGAATTGGTTTATCAGTCAAAATAGTTCTGGGATTACCATTCATTTGGAAGGTGAATTTGAAGCAACAACTACCGCCACGGTGTTCGATTTAAAAGGAAGGGAATTTTGTGAAGTAGATCTTGGCCATAAAGAAAACCATATAGGCCTTTTAAAGAAAGGAATTTATATTGTTCGATTGGAAAAGGAAAAGACCTTTTCACAAAGTAAAAAGGTCTTTTTTCTTAAAAATTAAAATTGGATTGTTGGAACTACATATTTCTTCTGTACTGACCACCAACTTCAAAAAGAGAAGAGGTAATTTGTCCAAGGGAACAGTATTTAACTGCTTCCATCAATTTTTCGAATAAATTTTCATTTGCTATGGCAGACTTCTGAAGACTTGATAACCATTCATTGGATTGGTCTTCATTTCTGGAGTGAAGATCTTTAAGCATATTAATTTGATACTGTTTTTCTTCCTCAGTTGCACGGATAACTTCTCCTGGAACTACGGTTGGAGAACCTTCAGAACTAAGGAAGGTGTTAACCCCAATAATTGGAAATTCGCCAGTGTGTTTAAGGGTTTCATAGTATAAGGATTCCTCTTGAATTTTTCCTCTTTGATACATGGTTTCCATAGAGCCCAAAACTCCTCCCCTTTCGGTAATTCTGTCAAATTCAGTTAAAACTGCCTCTTCTACCAAATCGGTTAACTCCTCAATGATAAAAGATCCTTGTATAGGATTTTCGTTTTTAGTTAATCCCAACTCCTTATTAATAATTAACTGAATGGCCATGGCTCTTCTTACACTGTCTTCTGTCGGAGTTGTAATCGCTTCATCAAAGGCATTGGTATGAAGTGAATTGCAATTATCATAAATGGCATATAATGCTTGGAGCGTAGTTCTAATATCATTGAACTGAATTTCTTGAGCATGCAAGGATCTTCCGGAAGTTTGAATATGGTATTTCAACATTTGAGCTCTGGAATTAGCGCCATATTTATTTTTCATGGCTTTACTCCAAATTTTTCTGGCCGCTCTTCCAATTACCGCATATTCTGGGTCTATACCATTACTAAAGAAAAAGCTCAGATTTGGTCCAAACTTATTGATATCCATTCCTCTGCTTAGATAATACTCCACATAAGTAAAACCATTAGCCAAGGTAAAAGCAAGTTGGGTAATAGGGTTGGCACCTGCTTCAGCAATGTGGTAACCAGAAATTGAAACAGAATAAAAATTACGAACCAAATTTTGGATGAAATGTTCCTGCACATCACCCATTAAGCGTAAAGCAAATTCAGTTGAAAATATACAGGTATTTTGAGCTTGGTCTTCTTTTAAAATATCCGCTTGTACCGTTCCTCTTACGGAAGCTAAAGTTCGTACTTTAATTTTTTCATACACATCTTTTGGAAGGACTTTATCCCCTGTAATTCCAAGGAGCATTAATCCTAAACCATTATTTCCTTTTGGTAGATCCCCCCTGTATTTTGGTTGAACCTGACCTCTGCTACTAAAGTATTTAACCGTTTTTTCCTGAACCTCTTTTTCAAGGCCATTTTCTTTAATATACATTTCACATTGCTGATCGATAGCCGCATTCATAAAGAAGGCAAGCAGCATTGGAGCAGGTCCGTTAATTGTCATGGAAACTGAAGTGCTTGGAGCACATAAATCGAATCCAGAATATAATTTTTTAGCATCATCCAAACAGCAAATACTCACTCCAGAATTTCCGATTTTCCCGTAAATATCTGGTCTT
>CAKZNE010000139.1 GCA_937129395.1 uncultured Cryomorphaceae bacterium
TATTTAAGTGCTGAATTAGGCGATTTGGATGTGTATTTTATGGAGTCTTTTGATAAGGGTTTTAGTTGGACATCATCCTTCAGACTAAATGACGACCCTTTATCTAATAATAGAATGCAAGACTTACTATGGGCAGATTTTGATCAAGATGGAGACCTAATAGTTAGTTGGCGAGACAGACGCAATGGCTCGGATAGTATTTACCAAACTGATTCGGAAATTTGGGCAGCTTACCGAAATAAGGATTCAGTTAATTTCTCAGCTAATTTTCAAATTACAAATCAAATCGTGGCCTACGATTCCGTTTTAGATAATTCGGGGAATGATTTTATGTGTATAAAATTGCAAGACGATACCCTAAACGCAGTTTGGGGAGACACCCGAACTGGAAAACTAAACATTTGGTTTCAAAGAATGAATACCAAAGGAATTATTTTGTCTAGCCATCAACTTTCTGCCGGGGGAACTAACCTTATTGAGATTTATCCCAATCCAGTAAATTCGAAATTAAAAGTTAAAGCAGAGTCCATTTTAGAAATTACCATATACAATTTAAAACAAAAAATAGTCTACAACAAAATTTACACTAAGAGTAAAAATGACATTGAATTAAACCTAACAAACCTAAAATCAGGCAGCTATTTTATTCAGGTAAAAACAAGAGAAGGAATTTTCTCCGGCAAATTTATTAAAGCATAAATGAATTGATTTGGCAAGCCTTATAACTAACACTTAATCCCAAATTAATTATTTATCCAAGGACTTTGGGTTTCACAAAAAATTTAATCCCCAATTTTTCCTGATCTAAAACCAAAGAAAAAAAGGGTGATTTGATTTAAATGCAGCCCTAGGGATTGGGTGGTTCTGAAATTAGATTGTACTCCAGTTACAATGATGGCTTATTGGCTTGATGAATTCATTATTGATTTATTGTTAAAAATTTGCACCTTGCAAAATAGCAAAGGCCTTGTTCCATAATAACAAAATGAAAAAACTTCTTCTACTAATTTTATTCTGTCCTTTTATTGTAAAGGCTCATACTCGAACTGAGGAAGTTTTAAAGGGAGATTCCATTTCCATCACACTAAACCTATTGAAGGGTGGCAAGGAATCCATTAATATATCTACACCAATAAATGGCTGTTTTTTCATTGGAGAATTTGCTTCTTTGAAAACAGATGAAAATGGTAAGTTGAAAGTTAAATTACCTCTTGATAGTTCAGGACTTTGTCAGGTATGGCTTAACTATTTGCCTTGGGTTGGACGCACGATCTGTATTCAAATCTATGCTGAACCTGGCGATAAATTTGAGATTACATTAGAAAAAGGTCAAGAATTTGAAACAGTCTATTTTAAAGGAGACCATGTGACTGAGAATGAATTTCTCAATTCTTTCGAAAGATATACAGTCGATTACTCGGGAGATTCCGAACACCTAAATTCCTTGATGTTGAAAGGAGATGTTGGGTCATTTCTCGACACCCTACAATCTCTGGAAAACACCGAACTAAAGGCGCTCACCGCCTTTAAAATGAGAACCAATGCAAGTAAACGTTTTCTTTCTCTTCTTAGAGAGGATATCAGATACTATTATGCTCAGCTGTTTTTAGTTGGATGGGATGTTAAAAGCCAAACCCTAAAAAATCAAACTGACTCTAGCAGAATCCAAAATTGGAATCAAGCCCTTTTAAATTCATTTCAGAGAACCAACATAGAATGTGTAGATGCCTTGGGGTCATTTTGGTATAACCATTACAAAAATATTTCGTGGCCAAGATATTTTGAAAATGCAATGAAACAGATTGTAGAGAGCCCCAAAGAGGAAGTGGATGAACTTGTTTACAATCTAATCTCAAAACATTTTTCTGGAATAACCAAAGAGCAGCATCTTGCTTATACAATAAACAAAAATGCTTTAAAAAATAAATTTTCGAATACTATACAATCCCAATTTCAGCGCTTCCAAAAAGATTATCCTTCAAGTCCCTTTTTGCCTGCTTTATTAAGATCGTTTGAAGAAGTTCTTGAATTTCAAGATCACAATACGGCAAATGAGGTTAAAATAGAAAATGGAACAGTTTCAAATTTGGAAGAATTATCAAGTAAATATCCAGGCAAGTTATTATATATCGACATTTGGGCGACTTGGTGTGGACCCTGTAAAAAGGAATTTGAACATCCCCATAAAAACCTAGATTCCTTTGTTCGCAAAAACAAAATTCAACAAGTTTACATATCAATAGACGATCCTTCTAAACTTGATGTTTGCTCACAAATCATTCAATTTTATTCCTTGAAGGGAGGGCATTATTTGGCCAATGAATCCTTGATCGAGGCACTTCAAAATAGCCTGAATAAGGGAAAGTCATTTCCAATACCGAGATATATAATTGTAGGTCCAAATGGAAATATATTGGAGACGAACGCCTACAGACCTAGCTCCGGAAATTTGCTTATCGAACAATTGGAAAAACATCTGAAGAAGAAGTAAAAATGTGGAAGCTACAAAAGCCAAATGAAGAAACAGGTCGTTGAAAAATTAATTTACACCGGAAAAAAATGGAACTTACATCAGAAATTAAGGAATCAATTAATAAAAGTGTTCTTTGTTGGCTTGCAACAATTTCATCCGATAATGGACCTAATGTTTCACCAAAAGAGATCTTTAATTATTACGGAACCGATAAAATAATTGTTGCGAATATTGCTTCACCGCAAACGGTTAAAAATATTAGGCATAACAATAATGTTTGCGTAAGTTTTATTGATATTTTAACCCAAAAAGGATTTCAAATAAAAGGAAAGGCAAGTATCATTGAAAAAAACAATTCCAATTTTAAAAAAATGGAAAAAATATTAATTGAAATGACTGGAGGAGATTTTCCCTTTAATACAATAACAGAAATTACCCTTGAAAAAACTAAATTAATAGTTGCACCCAAATATATTCTGTATCCAGAAACCACAGAAGCAGAACAAATTGAAAGTGCGAAAAAAGCCTATGGACTTTAATTTTAATGAAAATGAAAATAGAAAAGGTCAACATTCAATCAAAGCTAAATACCTTCAATGAATATTGGACACCTAAAATAGTAGGAGAACTGAACAATCAATTTGTTAAAATAGCAAAGTTCAAAGGAGAATTTGTGATGCATAAACACGACAAAGAGGATGAGCTTTTTTATGTTATTGATGGCAAATTGTTTATTGAATTAAAAGACAAAACCTTAGAGATACACACTGGTGAATTTGTTGTTATTCCCAAAGGAATAGAACATAAACCCTATGCTCCAGAAGAAGTTAGTGTAATGTTGTTTGAACCTTCTTCAACCTTAAACACAGGAAATACTAAAAATGAATTGACAATTTCTGACCTAGAAAAAATTTAATAATGAGGTTTGCCCACACGAATATTGTAAGCATTAATTGGAAAGAACTCGCTGAATTTTATGTGAAAACTTTTAATTGCAAAATTATTCCACCCATTAGAAATCAGTCGGGAAAATGGCTTGAAAAGGGAACTGGTTTGATAAACGCTAAATTGACAGGTGCTCATTTATTACTACCAGGATATGGAGAAAATGGCCCTACATTAGAAATATATCAATACGAGGTAATAGAAAATCAAGAATTTGCCAAACCTAACCAGAGGGGTTTTGGGCATATTGCTTTTGAAGTTCAGAGTGTTGAAGAGGTGCTCCAAAATTTAATACAAAACGAAGGCAAAGTATCGGGAGAAATTACAAAAAGGAAAGTTGAAGGTGTTGGGGAGTTAACTTTTGTATATGCTAGAGATCCTGAGGGAAATTTAATTGAATTACAAAGCTGGAAATAAAGCCAAGATATTGCAGGGGGCAAAAAATAAACAAGTCTTTTTTAAATTTTATCTAGGTGCTAACTAACAAAGTTTAAAAAGCCCAAAATTTGATGACTTGAGAAAATAAACAGAAATAAACCAATTTCCCAAAGTGAAAAATTATATTTAGGACATCTAATTCGACAAACTCAAACTTTTAGGATAGTTATTACTCTCAATCTAAAAATTATATTTGTTCTTCATTGCCAATAAAATTACCCCAAGGATTTAAATTGTTATTATGTTCCATGGACTAACCATTAGGGAGTATATACTTAAAAACCAAAACCATGATACAGCGTTTTGGGCCTATGGTACTGGGGCTGATTATATTCTAAGCTATTTGCTTAAATATTCGGATAAAGATTGGAGTTGGCTGAATAAAGAAATTTTGAAATGGCAGCAGGAAGAACTTGAAATTTTAGCGATTTCACTAGCCTATAATGAACAATTCCCACAGGAAGCTGATCGAATTTTAGTGCAAAGATTTAATTTATTTTCGATAATATTTGAAAATATTGAAGCGGCAGAAGCCTATAACCTGCTTGATGAATTGCTGGAGTTCCTGAATATTAAAGAACTTGTAATTGAAAAAAGTTCACTTCTTAGAATTCAAAAACAATTTGATACCATAAAAGCACCATTGAAAGAAAAGCCTTATTTCCAGTGGTTCTCCGAAATTCAAAGTAAAATAAACAGCAGAATAGAATTGACAGTTAATCAACCAAATGGCAGTATCACTGAATAAACCATCGGTTGGGCTCAATAAATTTCAAAGGGATGCTGTTTAAAACCACAATGGGAGGAAGAAAAATTGGCATTGAACCAATAATCATTTTAAAGGTCTTCAAAGGATAATGTAGCTTTTGGCTGGAATTCCTAATCTCCAAACAACGTTCTTAGTGCACAAGAAAATTATTTAGGACTGGATTAAACATTTTTCCATTTTAATATTTCAACTTCTCTTGTTGCAATAGATAGTTCAATCTCTCCTAATTTTAGCAAATATTAATCACACATAAATTCAAGTTTGATAATGACCATCGAGTTTCCATGTCACAATGGTTATGTTCCCAAAGGTTTGTAAGTGAGGCCCCTTATTTTGACATTATTCCAATAAACAGAGACATTAGGAATTTAATTATTAGATAGGCCAAAAGAAATACAGAATTAGCCATATTTGAACAAAAGACTGTTGGTGGGCCTATTTCAAAGAAGAGAAAAGAGAAAAATTGAAAAGGAGTTGGTAAAACCTGATTAACCTCTGTTCAATATGACCTTAACCAGGAAAAAGCGACCCTTACAAGGATTCTGGAAATATCAAAAAGAATTGAAAGAAATTCAAATGAAAGAAAAAATAGAAGGAAATATTATTGGAGCAGCAATCGGGGATGGATTTGGTTATCCGACTGAATTCATGAATTTGAAGGAAATAAAAAAGAAATGGGGAAAAGATGGGCTTAGAGCACCAATTGGGGAAATTATTAAAGTAACAGATGATACCCAGATGGCAATTAGTGTATCCAATGCGATAATGAATTCATATCAAAACAATGATATTAAAAGGCCAAAATTTGAATCAGAATTGGTAAAAGAATTTGTTAAATGGCTAAATGATGCAGAAAACAATAGGGCACCAGGAATGACTTGTTTGACTTCTTGTGAGAA
The DNA here is from genome assembly GCA_937129395.1 of uncultured Cryomorphaceae bacterium. Taxonomy (GTDB): domain Bacteria; phylum Bacteroidota; class Bacteroidia; order Flavobacteriales; family Schleiferiaceae; genus CAKZNE01. The sequence goes on from CAKZNE010000139.1 coordinate 5,525, forward strand.
CTTAGAAAGAGGATTGAAATGGTCAGAAGCAACAGGTAAAAATTCAAAAGGATGTGGGGCTAATATGAGGGTAAATCCAATTGGCTTACTCAAATTTAAAAGTACAGAGGTTACAAATGAAATGATAGCCAAATGGACACAATTTCAATCCGCAATAACCCACGCCCATCCAACAGCTTTAGTTGCTTGTGAATTGACAGCAATTACGGCTGTAAAAATCTTAGAAGGGGCTCATCCTTCTAATTTAGTTGAGGAATTGAAAGATTATTGCTCTTCTCAGAAAAATATTTACCACTCGGATTTTTTGGATGATATATGGGAAAGACCAGGAATTATCAACCCTCAAGAATTTATAAAAAGAGGTTGGGAGGAGTGTTTTTCTGTATTACAAAAAGTAGAAAACGCCCTTAAAATAGGAGATAGAAAAGTTGATGTTGTATGTGGAGGACCACCTTGTCAAAGTTGGAGTGAAGC
>CAKZNE010000140.1 GCA_937129395.1 uncultured Cryomorphaceae bacterium
ATAAACAATCCTAAACCGCTACCTAGTTGCCCGCTTCTTCCAACACTACTTGATATGGCAGATCCACTATTCAATTGATCCAATCTCTCGCTATCATTAATACCTCCTCCATCGTCGATTAGCTCAAGTATTACAAAATTGTCTTTATCAACTCGACCCATAATCCGGATCTTTTTTCGGGTGTATTTTTGAGCATTTTGTATAATGTTGTTCAAAATTATGGTAGCTCCTCCAGGCTCCATTTTTAGTGTACAGTTTTCGGAAACATCAAAAGAAACATCTAGTCCTTGTTTTTCAAATTCGGCACTTCTCTTAATAAAAATACCCAGAATAATCTCTTGGAAAGAAATGGTGGAGTTTTCTGACTCCCCAAGCCTCAGCTGACCTTCAATCCAATTTACCACATTATTCGCGGTATTAAATGAGGCATCCGCACTCATGTGAAGGTATTTTAATTCTTTGTTGATTCCTTTAAAACGTAATTCTTCAACCTTATACTGGATTTCTGTTACAATTTGACGGAAATAAGCCAAAGGGCCTCGAATATCGTGTGAAAAGACGGTAATCATTTTCTCCCTAATATTTAGTGCCATTTCTACACTTTTTTTACTCTCCTCTAATTCTTCCGTTCTTTGACTAATGATTTTTTCAAGTCGGATTCTATTTTTTTTATTTCTTAGTTGAATAAGGTAAATAACTAGAAAAACTAATAAAAGTAAAACTAAAAATGCCGCCGCAAAAAATTGTGAAGTGTAGTAAAATGGAGGGTTTACCGCAAAAGACAAAATCTGTTGCTTTTTATTATTCACATCATCAAACCCGGGAATATAAACTTCCAATGAATAATCCCCTGTCGGCAATCTATCCACTTTAATTTCTTCCAACATGTTAAAGGGAAACCATGATTTTGAAATTTCAGGAATACGATAATAGGTATGGGCATTGTGGGGATCGTCGTAATAAGGATGTAATAATTTTACTTTAAAATTTTCGTATTGCGAATCCAATTTAAAATTATTACCAACAATAGAATCCGTTCCTTCCCCTTTAATACTCTCGATAAAAATCTTCTCATTCACCGGAAATGGCTGAAATAGTTCACTGTTAAATTTGGCTATCCCTTTTAAGGTTGGAAAATAAATAACCCCATCCTCTGTGCTAATAGAAACCTCTTGGCAACGCCCGTTAAATTCATTAAAAAACAGACCGTCGGTTACACTGAAAATATAGGCATGTATCACCTTTAACTCCCCTTTGCAATATTGATAAATCTCTTTGGTATTGAAACAAAAGAAACCACTATTGGTAGGAATAAAAACTTTGTTTCCAACCTGTTTTACATCGTGACTGTACTTAAGGGCCCAATAATTTGGAGGCGAAAATTTAGTCCATTTGTCTTTTGTTTTAATATAAATTCCATCGCCAAAAGTGGTTACCCAAATATTTCCGTCATATACATTTACGGACGTTGCCCCTCCTTCAAAAGGTAAATTTAAAGATTCAAATTCCCCATTATGTGGATTAATTTTTAGTAATCCAAAATAGCCAACATAATAAAAAAGGCTGTCGGAAAATGCCTTTAACTGGAAGCCCTCAAATTTGTCTTTGAAATTAAATTTGGCAAGAACTTCAATGTTGCCATCCTTTAACTCGCATAAACCCCAGCCCTGAATTGTAAAATAAATTCTTCCCTTATACTTTAATATATTCTTTGCTCCATTTTTATTACCTTCCAACAAGAAGGTTTTAGTTTCCTCCGGTTTATTGATATTTATTGATTTAATTCCACCTGGGGTAGAGCCATATACTAATTGAGAATCCTCATCATAAAAGAGAGTTTTACTATCCCAATCAGCTTCAAAAAGTTTGGTACAGGGACTATTATCATTATGAAACAAAATTCCACTTGTATTAATTATCGAATCTTCTCCAATTTTTGCAATGGCATAATTATCAACAGACCCATGGCAGGATTCTTTCACTTGGGTTTGCACAATACTGGACTTTCTAATTTGCATTAAACCATTTTTCCGTGTGCCCAAAAACAAAAGATTATCCTCCTTTGAAAAAGTAACTACCTGAACAAGGCTATTTGGCAAATCAGAAAGAATTAATTGAAAATGAAACCCCTTACTATCTAGTTCAATTTGATATAATTTGTTGTTTTTTAATACAAAGCATTCTTCCCTGCCATGATGCCAAAATATTTGGTTTTTATCCGAATCACCGTCCAAAACTTTAAATATGGGTTCATGAAACAGCGTATCAACCTTCAACTTTTTAAATTCCAATACATGTCCGCTTTCCGAAATATTAAAAATCCTATTCTGGAGATTAAAACAGTTTTCAATCTTTAATTCAGAATCAAAATTCGCCATTTCTAAAGCCAAGAATTCTTCACCATCATAAAAAGAAACACCCTTTTCTGAATTCGTATAAATTTGGCCCGAATCAAGCGGTAAAAAATCAAATCTATACTTCTTTCTTCCGCCCGAATGATGAAAAGCTCCCCTGTTACCAAAGGAGAAACCCTCAATACTCGATTTCGAAATGGATTCAAAACCATAACCATTTGGCTTAATTGCTAGTGGGTTTTCATATCCTGGAAGAATAAAAGTGGTTCCATCTTTTTTATGAAAAAACCATGGCCGCCTAAGGTTCAAAATAGACTCTCCATTATGGTCATTCATCCATTTCATTTCTCTACCATCATAGCGAACAATCCCAACCCTTGTGCAAACCCACAAAAATTTATTCGTGGTTAAATAAAGGTCAACAACCTCATTTTGAGGCATGCCATTTTCAGTATTAAAATATTTAATGGAGTAATGACCAAACAGCGGTCTATTATCAATATTATGAGGCATTTGGGCAGATAGATTCAAGCAAAAAAATAACATTCCAATGTGTAGGAATAGCTTATTTAACAAAAGCCTAAAAACTATATTCATTTACTTATATTATTTGAATATCTATCTGGTTGTCAACTCTTAAAACTATGACTTTTTTTTCAAAATTTTAGATGTTTTATTTATGAAATTTTGAAAAATCAGAATCAATATGTCAAACTTGATCTACAAAGTTTTCGTTTTGTATTCCATAGCTTTACTTGTTGTAAAATAAAATCAAAATGACAAACCAATATCCAAGCTCAGTATTAATAATTGATGATCATCCAATGATTCAAATGGGCGTTTCCTCCATTTTAAAGCGAAACGGTATTTTTAAAACCATTGATTTAGCCAATACAGGAAAGGAAGCCGTTTCATTTGTCAAAGCCAAAGAAAAAAAGGAGCAATCTTTTTATAAACTTATTATTGCCGATATAAATTTACCGGACTATGAAATAATCAATTTGGTAACAATTATTCGAGATAAATCTCCCAATTCTCTTATTCTAATTCTAAGTATGGCTCCAGCCAAACTATATTTGGAAAACCTTATTTCCGCCGGTGTGAAAGGATTTTTAAACAAAGGAACCCCTGAAGATGAATTTTTATATGCTGTAAAAAAAGTGCTCTCCGGCCAAACCTATTTCGGTGGAGACCTCGTACAAGAAATGGTAAAGTCGAATGTTGTTAGTCATAGTTGGACAAGAGTACTTTCAGCAAGAGAAAATGAAATTTTAGCGCTACTCCTTAGAGGTATATCCTCAAAGGAAATAGCGGAAATAGCAAATCTTCACAAGTCTTCAATTGCCACCTATAAGGCCCGGATTTATCAAAAAATTGGAGTCAGTAATTCTATGGAATTTTTTCAATGGGCTACTAAAGAAAAGCTAATCGAACTCAGTTAAGCCAGAGGTTTTTAGCAAAAAAAAGAGGTCCTTACTGAACGATCAGCCGGAACCTCTTTTTTTAGGTCTTAGTTTTCAAATTAAGTTTAGTGGCTCACTTCTTTTTACTTTTTACAATTGCTTTACCTCCATAAGCAGCACCGGCAACAATTAGGGCCTCCAAAAAACCGAAAGGGGTTGGAGATGGATTTGGGCCGGTTGGCTGAGCATCCAAGCCCAAAGCCAAAAACATGAATATTAAGAGTGCGAATAATTGGATTGAATGTGATTTATTTGATTTCATTTTTGTGTATTTAAAAAGTTTGTTGAATATTTTTTTATTTGTATTTAACATGGGTCATGCCCAGTTTTGTCTTCCTTCATTATTTATTTCCTCAAACAAAATTATGGTAACCCTTTTCTGTTGGTTGTAATTAATATTGGGGAAATTGTAGGACTAGTTTGCATAAAAGGAAAGGGCTTAAAATTTGCACAAAAAAGACTATAAACTTTAGGACAAATTGAAACTGATAGGTCCAATATCATCTTAAAAATAAAATGCTTTCTTCCTTATTTCCAGTAATTATTCTAAGGCAATAGACCTTACCGGTTTCAAAATAAAACAAGGGTTGGTCCTGTTTTTCAATTTTTATTTCATCTAAAAATTGTCCATTGACAGAATAAACTTCAACTCGGTTGTTTAAAGTCAAATTTTTTGATTTTAGAATGGCCAAGCCTCCTTCTGTGTAAATATGATATCCATCAATTTCATTATTTTTTGGCCTCCCCAATTTCTGTTGGTAAAAGTGTAATTCCCATCTATCGGCCCCAAAAATTGAATCATAAAAAATCGAAAGTTTCTTAGCTTGCCTTAAATCATGAAACTTCCTATTTTTCTTATCCAGCAACCATACTTCCTGGTAACTAAACAATCCATCCATTGAAAATTGAAATTCTAATTCTTTGCCATGCCCGTTCTTAAAATCAATTTTTAGGGGTATTTTTTGACAAATGGTATCTATTGGAAAATTATTGACAACCATTTTTTTGCCATTAAAAGCGGTGTAAACACTTGGGGCATTTGATTCTCCTTTGAGCTTCCAAGCATCTCGCTGAATTTCAAAATCTGCGCTCGAGCCAGGGTTAAAGCCAATCCAAGCTTCATTATAACCTGGGATTAATTTATTGGACACCCTTACTTTTACTCCATCTAGAATTGGAGCTTTTTTAAACAAGCCTACATTGGAACCTAATTCCCTAAATTCCTTTTTTAGAGTTAAACTTTGGGTAGATCCTGATGAATTTTGAACGAAAAAAGCCTGAAAGGGAGGGATCATAGCCGATCCTCCATTAATGCCAACTCCTCCTGCTGTATAAACTGAAAAGGATTCGCCATTCCAAGTATAAATTGCATTTCCAATCCCTGAAGGCAAACCATTGTTTACCAAAGAATCCCAATTATAATGACAGGCGTAAGGATTTGAAATCATATTCCAACCCCTTGTTTCGGCCAAGGATCCAGATCCGGAAAAATCTGAGCCTACCCCTTGCCCTGAATGATATTCCAAACTTAGAATACAGTCGGAATTGAGCAAGGAATCACCAGTAAATGCCAGTGCTTTGGCCTCCCCAGTGTTTGTTAAAAAATTGCCGAAAGAATTTTTTCCAGCGTAAAAAGCCATGCCCTTTCCGGGAGAAACTTCGTCTTGCAAAGAGTTTGGTGAAACCCAAATTGCTTGATTGGCCGCCCACTCCCAAATACTATTTTGGGCCATATTAATTTGTCCAGTTTGTTGGATTCCACCAGAATTAAAATCCTCAATTTTCGCTCCCACGATGGGTGATCCCAAATGAAAGTATCTTCCGTTGCTGGCATTTGTATCCAAGCTTAGCCAAGTTTGAATTTCAACATTCCCATCCAATATTCCGCCTAGTAATAACTGACCAAAAACAGAATCTGACTCAGCAATAAGTGACAAACTATCGTTGGTTTGAAGGGTTGATCCAGATCTAACCTCTAAATCTCCTTTAAAACTTATTGCATTACCAAGAATTTTTTGAGTTATTCCTTGACCTTTGAAAATCAATTTTCCATCTCCAGAAAATCCATTTCCGTTATTGATTATATCCCCAGAAACCTCCACTTCTTGATTACTAAAATTGAATTGGACACCCTCTTCTAAAACAAGGTTTTTACACTGAAAATTTCCCGGAATTGAACTCGATTTAATAAAAGCATCCTCATTTGAATCGGGAGCTTGACCATGAGACCATGATGAACCATTCCAATTATTTTCTGGTTTGATTTCCCAAAGTGTATTGGACGTAAAAGGATTGAAAAATTTTCGTCCTCCAAAAACCAGAACATTTCCATTACTTAAAACATGAGCCCTATTTTCATTAAAAGCTCCAATTTTATTGTTGGCATTGCTTATACCCAATTGGCCATATTCACTAGTGCTATTTACCAATGAATCTCCCTTTAACCAGAACCAAGAACTGCCGTTCCACTTCCAAACATCAGCAAAAGTTCCAAATTTTTGGATGTTGATTCCTCCATGTAAATAAAAATCTCCAATAGAGTCCACCCACCCTGCAAATCCAGCTATGGCCGGTGGAGAATTTTGATCGGACTGTAAGTTTTGAGTTCCGAATCGCCCGTTTTTGTTGGTCTCATTGCTACCGCTAATCCATATCCAATTGGTGCCGTTATAGGTCCATAAATCATTTAGCACACCACTTTTGGCCTCTGCCGAACCAAAGCCAGCAAATAGCCATATTTCACCATTATCATCCATCCACCCAAATGGCAATAATCTGGCTCCAGGCTTATTTGTTCCAGAACCTATTCCCTTAGTTCCATAAATGCCAAACTGATCTTTAATACTATCTCCACTAATCCATGTCCATTGAGTGCCATCCCATTTCCACAAATCATTTGCTTGTCCCCTTTGTCCTCCTCTAAAATCCAATTGCCCACCAAAAAGCCAAAAGTTATCGTTAGTATCTTTCCAGCATGCACCAGATCTTCTTCCTCCTGGTCCATTCCCAACTCCTGTTACTCCTTTTTGACCATAAATGGGGTAATTAACATAAGTGGAATCACCTGCCTCCCAGGTCCAGTTTACGCCATCCCATTTCCATAAATCAGCTAAAAAACCAGTGTCGGACAATCCCCCATACAACCAAAAGTTTCCAACTGAATCCAACCAAGAAAAGGCACCATGGCGTGCACCGGGCATATTATTAGAATTTGCAATCCCTTTTGATCCGTAATTTCCTAGGGAATTATAACTACTATCGCCGGATAACCAAGTCCAATTTGTTCCATCCCATTTCCATAAATCATTAAGGCTACCTTCTTCTCCAACACTTTTATACCCCGCTCCTCCAAAAACCAATAAATTATCATTGGCATCAATCTGACTTGTATAAGAATGCATTGATCCAATCTTATTAGTTGGAGAACTAACTCCTTTTTGACCGTAATTGGGGTATTGGTTAATAAGACTATCACCTGCTATCCAAGTGTATTCAAGCCCTTGACCGAAAGTAGAAATGATGTTTAAAAAAAAGAAAAAGAGAAGTGGCCAAATGAAATTGCCATTTGAAAACGGAAGAAAATAAGGTCGGGACATTTTGTTCTTTGTTTATTTAATCTAGGATACTATACCACCCTAAATTTCAAGTGTTTAATAAGATGCCGAATTTATTTTGTTAGAGTTTCGTTGGAGGTAAATCCAAATTGTCTTTTTGTAGATCGAGTTTGAAAATTCGTGCCAGAATATAAACTTGAACCAATTTTTTCTGAATGTTTATCTATCTATTGGTCCTCTGTTTCAATTCCTTTGAATTGGAATAGGATTGTTTGTCTTATTTAAGAAAGGGGATCAAATTGCCAATTCCTTAATGAATGAAGGGAACAATCGATTGGGAAAAATCTAGTTAGTCCCCGCGGCTTTTGCATTCGATTTAAAGGTTTTAGGAAAAACAGAATATATAAAGGAATTTCAAATCTGAGTAAATTTCCTCTGGAGCTCTAAAAAAAGTGAGTTTAGCACATCACAATTTTACACATCCTCACTCCAGCTTGATCTTTTGAAAATTTTTAAAATAAAACCTTAAAAATTTGGCAGTTCATTTTTATTCATCGTAATATTGCAATGAACAAATAAATAACAATGGGATTAGCAAAAACAGAAATGTTTACGAAAAGGCAAAACACAATTTCTTCCTTTGCAAAAGCATTTGGGCACCCTGCAAGAGTGGCCATTCTTCAACATCTTTTTAAAATTAAAGCATGTGTTTGTGGCGATTTAGTTAACGAAATCGGCCTGGCACAACCTACTATTTCTCAGCACTTAAGAGAATTAAAACAATTGGGCTTAATTCAAGGGAATGTGGAAGGAACAAGTGTTTGTTATTGCATTAACAAGGAGAACTGGGCAAAAATGAAGGGGATTGTTTCTGAGTTTTTAGACCAAGACCTTACCTGCAATGATTGTTGCTAATTCCGCCAAACAAAAATTACAAAAAGAAAAAATTATGAAATTATCACAAGTAAAAACCAGCCTAGAAAATTTAGACAATCTAGTTTTCAAATTGCCAAATGGAGAAACCATCCCACAGCATTTTCATGTTACTGAAGTAGGGAAAATCACTAAAAATTTTATCGATTGTGGAGGAACCATCAGAAATGAGGAAGTTGTAAATTTTCAACTTTGGACGGCTACGGATTATGACCATCGATTGGAAGCAAAAAAGTTATTAGATATTATCGAACTTTCTGAAAAAGCCCTTGGCATAGGCGACCATGAAATAGAAGTTGAGTACCAAGAAGGAACCATTGGAAAATTTGGTTTGGAGTTCAATAAGGACCATTTTGTTTTAAGTAATAAGGCAACAGATTGTTTGGCCAAAGAAAATTGTGGTGTACCATCTCAAAAAACAAAAATAAAGCTAGCAGAATTGCAATCCGCCTGCTGTGGGACTGACAGCAATTGTTGCTAAACCAGAATTCATTAAAATTATAAGCATGGCTGTATATTCCAAAATAAAGGAGAGTATTTCAAATCTCAAAACGGAATCCATTTCAGAAAATCGAAAAGAGACTTTAAATGATTTAGCGAATTATATTCAAGAAAAAGTTGATGGTAATAATGAGATTCGGCTTAATTTTATTTGTACTCACAATTCTAGAAGAAGTCACCTTTCACAGATTTGGGCACAAGCCATGGCGCATTATTTTTCGGTATCTCAAGTGTTTTCATATTCTAGTGGAACGGAGGCTACGGCATTGTTTCCTATGATTATAGAAACACTTGAGAGTTCCGGTTTTCAAATCGATATTGTTTCTCAAGGAATCAATCCGGTTTACTGCATTAAATTCGCTAAAAATCAGCATCCAGTAATTGGGTTTTCCAAAACTATTGAAAACGATTTCAATCCGAAAACCGATTTTGCAGCCCTAATGACTTGTTCTCAAGCCAACGAGGCTTGTCCATTTATAGCAGGTGCGGAAAACCGTTTTTCCTTGAATTTTGAAGACCCAAAAGTTTTTGACAACACAGATTTACAAAAAGAAAAATACCTCGAAAGAAGTTTAGACATTGCAAGCGAAATGTATTATGTTTTCTCTCAAATAAAAAACTAAAATGGCCCTTAAAAAACTTAGCTTTCTAGACTCGTACCTAACTCTTTGGATATTTATTGCAATGGCCGTTGGTGTTGGAATTGGATATTTCTCTCCAGATTTTCCCGAGTTTGTAAATTCTATGAGCAGTGGAAGTACAAACATCCCCATAGCAATTGGCCTAATATTAATGATGTATCCTCCACTAGCAAAAGTCAATTACAGCCTTTTGCCTAGGATTTTTAGGAATACCAAAATCCTTTCTGTTTCTCTGGTTCTCAATTGGATAATTGGGCCAGTTCTCATGTTTGCATTGGCCATTATTTTTCTCCGCGATTATCCTGAGTATATGGTGGGATTAATCTTAATAGGTTTAGCCAGATGTATTGCCATGGTTTTAGTTTGGAACGATTTGGCGGATGGAAGCAGCGAATATGGCGCAGGTTTGGTCGCTCTTAATAGCATTTTCCAAGTTTTCGCTTTTAGCTTTTACGCCTGGATTTTTATCACAGTTCTCCCTCCCTATTTTGGTTTTGAAGGTGCGATTGTAGATATTTCTATTGCCACTATCGCAGAAAGCGTTGCCATCTATTTGGGGATACCCTTTGCTCTTGGAATATTAAGTAGATTGATATTAGTAAAACAAAAAGGAGAAGAATGGTATACAAATGTTTTTATCCCAAAAATTTCTCCCCTTACCTTAATTGCACTATTGTTTACCATCATAATAATGTTTTCCTTAAAAGGAGAGTTAATTGTAGAAATCCCATTTGACGTGCTGCTCATTGCAGTACCTCTTTTAATTTATTTCGCCATAATGTTTATAATTGGTTTCTTTTTTAGCAGAGCAATGGGAGCCAAGTACGACGAAACTGCAGCAGTGGCATTTACGGCCGCGGGAAATAATTTTGAATTGGCTATAGCAGTTGCAATCGCTGTATTTGGATTGAATTCTGGTCAAGCCTTTACAGGGGTTATTGGTCCTTTGGTGGAGGTGCCAGCATTAATTCTTTTGGTTAGGGTTTCCTTTTGGTTGAAGAAAAAATATTTTCAAAAGTAAATTTGAATTTTTCCCTGCTGAAAAAACAAAGCCCTAATTGAATTGAATAGGTATCGGAAAATTTACCAATGCCATTCCTGAAAAATTGGCCGTAGCCAAGAACTCAGGTTTAATTCAATAAGAACTTTATTCATTTTTAAACTATGCCCTTAGTGGGAGACAATTACTTTTCGGAAAAATCTTTGCTTATTATACTCGCAATAAAAAATATAAATTCCATTTGGAACATTAGAAAGATCAATTTGCGCTTCCTTTGTTCCTTTTTGGAAAGCACCTTTTAAAACGCACGATCCACTGAAGTCTATAATTGAAAATGGCAAGGAACCCTCGAATTCATACCCAAAATTCAAGTGCAAAATATCATTTACAGGATTTGGGAAAATGGTGAATTCCTCAAAGGCAATTTCCTTCATTCCAATCCCTGGGTTTAATACATTTAAGGTGAAAGCAATTTGTCCATTTCTTTTGAGAACATTACCAAGTGAGTCCATGCCTATTGTATCACAGAAAGTAGAATAACAAGTGTCAACGCCGTTTGGACTAATTGCCTTTTGTGATAAACACAAATAATAATAACCTGGGTTGGAATAAACGTGTGTGGGATAGGCTTGTGTAGAGGTATTACCATCACCAAAATCCCAAAAATATTGAACATTACTTGCTTGCGAAATAATTGGGATAGAATTGTTAAAAACATTAATTGTTCCTGAACCTGAGCTGCTCAAATCTATTGTAAAATCTGATTTACATCCAAACTGGACATTAACCGTTTTACAAATACTATCAGTACATAAAACATCAAGAGTTACGGAGTCCCGCATGGTTTGAACCATGCAAACAGAATAGGTTCCGGCACTTAAAAAACTATGACTTGGGTTTTTCAGATTGGAAGAAGTTCCGTCACCAAAATCCCAATCATAACTAACGGCATTATACCTGCTTTC
>CAKZNE010000141.1 GCA_937129395.1 uncultured Cryomorphaceae bacterium
ATCTTGTTCTGTCTTTAAAGTTATCTCGTTTTCAGTTCTGACATGAGTTGATGAAACCGTGTGTTGTGTTCCAAGCGTGTATGTTGTGAGGGATGAATCACTTCCAAATTCAAGGGCATATAATCCTAATGATGTTGAATAGTCGTTGCTTTCGACCTTCACAGGATACCAAATTCTTCCTTCTAGTGCATCATGCTTACTATTACAGCCAAAGATTAGTACGGAAGTAAGAATTAATAGGTGTTTTGGCATTCTGAAGATAATTGGTGGTAACACGTTTGTATACGGAAGTTGATCAAAAGTTCCGGAATAACCAACCTAACTATATCATTATAAGGATAAAACAGGATAATTCCGTATATTTTTATTATAGCGAGCAACACACTAAATAGGGAGTTATTCCGGAACTATGAAAGCATCAATTCAAGATTTTGCTAAACTGCTTAGAATTAAAGGTTATAGTGAAAACACAATAAGCGCGTATTTAAATGGATTAAAACTGGTACAAAGTGCAGGTAAATTTTCTGATTGGAGCACTTGCAATGATGCGTTTCTGCAAGATTTGTGTTTCAGCCTTTTTACACATAAACACATGTCCTATAACTATCAGAAACAAGTAATAGGTGCGGTGCAACTGTTTTACAAACTCCTTTATGATCGCAAAGTACCATTGGCTGTCTTGTCCGTCACCAGGAAATCATTTAAGCTGCCAGTCGTTCTTTCAAAAAATGAAATAGCAAATCTTCTGAAAGTTACTGACAACCTGAAGCATCGTGCCTTACTGTCCACTGTATATGCTCTCGGGCTACGAATTGGAGAGTTAATCAATCTCAGAATCAAGGATTTGGATGGAGATAGAAATACAATAACTGTTTATAATGCTAAAGGCAAGAAAGATAGGCAACTCATGTTTCCTTCAAGCCTCAAGAAACTGCTTCGTGAGTATTATAAGATGTACAGACCAAAAGAGTATCTGTTTAACAGGTATGGTGGGTCACAATATTCCTCCAGCAGTGCCCTGAAAATTCTTAAGCGATCCGCGAAGAAGGCAAAAATATCAAAAAGGGTAACTCTGCATACATTGAGGCATAGTTTTGCTACTCATCTATTGGAAGAGGGCACTGATGTGAGAATTATTCAGAAGTTGCTTGGTCACAGTTCAATTAAGACCACCATGATTTATACCCATGTAGCCAACCACCAACTATTAGAAATAAAGAGTCCTATTGACTCTTTAGGCCTTTAATCAAAAACCCCGACATAACTGTCGGGGTTTTATGATCTTTTGAATTGGAGTATCACCCCTATAGTCCCCTCAAGGGGGGCAGTTCTAATTAGCCTGAGCTTTGATCAAATTCAAGGCAGAACCTGCTTTAAACCAGCCAATCTGTGCCTCATTGTAGGTATGGTTTGCAGCTATCACATCTTTGCTGCCATCTGCATGTACAAACTCGATCATCAAAGGTTTGCCCGGAGCGAAGTCTACCAAGTCTAAGAAGTTGATGGTGTCATCTTCTTGTACTTTGTCATAATCTGCTTCGTTCGCAAACGTCAGGCCCAACATCCCTTGCTTCTTCAAGTTTGTCTCATGAATACGAGCAAATGATTTCACTAAAACAGCAGTGACACCTAAAAATCGCGGTTCCATGGCTGCATGCTCACGAGAAGATCCTTCACCATAGTTATGATCTCCAACTACTATAGAAGGAACACCAGCAGCTTTGTATTCACGTGCTGTTGCTGGTACTGGTCCAAACTCACCAGTGATCTGATTCTTCACTTTGTTGGTCGCTTGTCCAAATGCATTAACTGCACCAATTAAACAGTTGTCAGAGATATTATCTAAGTGACCTCTAAACCTTAACCATGGTCCTGCCATAGAAATATGATCTGTAGTACACTTACCAAATGTTTTGATCAATAGTTTAGCACCTGTAATGTTCTTTCCGTCCCAAGGAGCGAAAGGAGCAAGGAGTTGCAATCTTTTGGAATCAGGACTCACCACTACTTGTATGCCAGAACCATCTTTGGCGGGCGCTTGGTAACCATTGTCTTCTACGTCAAATCCTTTTTCTGGCAATTCATCACCAACTGGTGGATCTAGCTTTACCTGTTCACCGTTGGTATTCGTCAAGGTATCAGTGATCGGGTTAAATCCTAAGTCACCTGATATCGCAATGGCAGCCACCATTTCTGGAGACGTTACAAAGGCATGCGTATTTGGGTTACCATCCGCTCTCTTAGAGAAATTTCTGTTAAAAGAGTGAACAATGGTATTGACTCTCGTATTGTTTCCAGAGCGTTCCCACTGACCAATACAAGGGCCGCAAGCATTGGTGAAAATGGTCGCGTTTAAATCTTCAAAGATGTTCAAAAGACCATCTCTTTCAGCTGTATATCTTACTTGCTCAGAACCTGGGTTAATCCCAAAGTCTGCTTTCGTCTTTAATCCTTTGTCTACCGCCTGTTGGGCAATAGAGGCTGCTCTTGAAAGATCTTCGTAAGATGAGTTGGTACAAGAACCGATCAACCCCCATTCTACATCCATCGGCCAACCGTTAGCTTTTGCCTCTTCTCTCATTTTTGAAACAGGAGTGGCTTTATCTGGTGTAAATGGTCCGTTTACATGAGGCTCCAATGTACTTAGGTCAATTTCAATCACTTGATCGAAGAATTGCTCAGGATTGGCGTATACCTCAGCATCGCCTGTCAAATGCTCTCTAACGCCATTTGCAAGATCAGCCACATCAGCACGATCAGTAGCACGTAAGTAGCGTTCCATGGCATCGTCATAACCGAAAGTCGAAGTTGTTGCTCCAATTTCGGCACCCATGTTACAGATCGTTCCTTTTCCAGTTCCTGAAAGAGAGATAGCACCATCACCGAAGTATTCTACAATGGCACCAGTTCCACCTTTTACGGTTAGGATACCAGCTACTTTCAAGATCACATCTTTGGCTGAAGTCCAGCCGTTCATTCTACCCGTTAACTTAACACCGATAAGCTTTGGGAATTTAAGCTCCCAAGCCATTCCAGCCATTACGTCAACAGCATCTGCACCACCTACACCGATAGCAACCATTCCTAGTCCACCTGCATTTACAGTATGCGAATCCGTTCCGATCATCATTCCACCAGGGAAGGCATAATTTTCCAAAACCACTTGGTGAATAATTCCTGCACCAGGTTTCCAAAATCCAATTCCGTATTTATCTGAAACGGAAGCTAAAAAATTAAAAACCTCATTGTTCTTGTTGATGGATTCCTGAAGATCTTTATCTGCACCTAATTTGGCTTGGATCAAGTGATCAGCATGAACCGTAGACGGAACTGCTGCTTTTGTTTTTCCAGCTTGCATAAACTGTAAAAGCGCCATTTGTGCAGTAGCATCTTGCATTGCAACTCTATCCGGAGCAAAATCCACATAGGACTTCCCACGTTGGTAGGCTTCTTGGGCATTTTTATCCCAAAGGTGGGCATAAAGAATTTTTTCAGAAAGGGTAAGAGGTTTTCCAGTAATTTCTCTGGCCGCTGCTATACGTTCAGGAAATTTGGCATATACCTCCTTAATCATATCAAGATCAAAGGTCATATATTGTTTTTTTTAGAATGGATATCAAAAAACTCAGCTGCCGCGAAATTAAGCAAACTGCATTCATTTTAAAAGCTTTATAAAACTTAGCTTTCAATTGATAACCTTTCTAAATAAAACAGCGGTTTTTTTACCGGTTTTAAATCTTAAAGTCCTGTGTAATTGGATGGGTTAATCGCTCTCAATTCCGCTTTAAGACTGTCGCTTAACTCTAAGGTGTCAATAAAACTGGAAATGGTTTTTTCGCTAATTCCTTCGTTGGTTCTAGTCAAACCTTTTAATGCCTCATAAGGGTTTTCAAATCCTTCTCTTCTCAAAATATTTTGAATTCCCTCTGCAACAACGGCCCAATTTGCTTCCAAATCGGCATCCAGCTTGGCTTGGTTTAATACCAATTTACTTAAGCCACGTAGGGTAGAATTAATGGCAATTTGGGTATGACCTAAAGGAACACCAACATTTCTTAATACCGTACTATCCGTTAAATCTCTTTGTAGTCTTGAAACTGGAAGTTTGGCAGAAAGATGCTCAAAATAAGCATTTGCCAAACCTAAATTCCCTTCAGAATTTTCAAAATCAATTGGGTTTACTTTATGCGGCATGGCGGAAGATCCTATTTCTCCTTCCTTAATTTTTTGCTTGAAATAATCCATGGAAATATAAGTCCACATGTCTCTATCCAAATCTAAAATAATGGTATTTATCCTTTTCAAACAGTCAAATAAAGCAGCCATATTATCATAATGCTCAATTTGTGTGGTAGGCCAAGATTGTTGCAATCCCAAATTACCATTCACAAAATCTTCGCTAAAAGCTCTCCAATCAATGTCTGGATAAGTAAGATGATGGGCATTCAAATTTCCTGTTGCACCACCAAATTTTGCAGAATTAGGGATATGTCTTAATTGTCTTAATTGCTGATCCAACCGCTCCACATAAACCATAATTTCTTTTCCTAGGCGAGTAGGAGAGGCGGGCTGACCGTGAGTTCTGGCCAACATTGGGATTTCTTCCCATTCTTCTGCCAAATTGGAAAGAGTAACAATAAGATCCCCTAGGGAAGCCACATAATCACTTTCTATATATTCTTTAATGGAAAGTGGAACAGCTGTATTGTTTATGTCTTGTGAGGTTAATCCGAAGTGTACAAATTCACGGTATTTTCCTAAACCCAATTCATCTAATTTTTCTTTGATGAAATACTCAACGGCTTTTACATCGTGGTTGGTTACTTTTTCCGTTTCCTTTATTTTTTTAGCATCAGCTATTGAAAAATCCAGATACATATCACGCAACTCAATGAATTTACTTTTGTCGAAATCCTGCAATTGGGGCAGTGGTAAATCACAAAGGGCAATAAAATATTCTACCTCAATACGAACTCGGTATTGAATTAAAGCATATTCAGAGAAATACTGATTGAGCTTTTCGGTAGCTTTGTGGTATCGTCCATCAATTGGGGAAATGGCAAGAAGTTGGTTTTCCATTTTTCAGAATTAAGGCGCAAAAGTAAAATATTAAACCTTTTTAGAATCTATATGTTCAGTCAATTTTTTTTGGCACTGGGATCCTTCGGACAAGCCTTTCCTTTTTTATCAAAAAGTGGATTTAGAAAATACCTCCTAATCCCCATCCTGCTCAACCTTACTTTGCTAAGTCTTGCCATCTGGGCTAGTGTAAAATACGGAGGAACCTTCACCGATTATTTAATGGGATTAATCGGATTGGAAGGAGGTTCTCTAGCAAAATACACCAGCTGGATCATTAGTTTTATTATTCGCTTTGGAATTCTAATGATTTATTTCAGCTTGTTCCGATATATTCTATTGATTTTGCTTTCTCCCTTTTTGGCTTTTTTATCCGAGAAAGTTGAAAATCATGAAAATGGAAAAGAATTTCCTTTTAGTTTAAGGCAAATGGGAAATGATATCATAAGGGCAATTATCATTAATGGTCAGAATTTAGGGATTGAAATTTTACTCACTCTTGCCCTCAGTTTTTTTGCTTTTATTCCTGTAATTGGTTTGCTCAGTCCTTTTGCGATTTTGGGCGTGCAGTCCTATTTCTTTGGATTCGCCATTATGGATTACAGTCCAGAACGCTATAGATGGAGTAGAAAAGAAACCTCGGCTTGGATGAAGAAGAATTACGCCACTGTAACGGCAATTGGTTTGGCTTTTCATCTTTGTTTTTTAATTCCTGTTTTAGGATGGGTTGTAGCTCCGATTTTAGCAACTATTGCCGGGACATTGAGTTTTTTGAGAGTAAAGAAAAAGGAAGAAAGTTTTCCGGTTTAGCTTTGTTTTGGTTTTTTAAATTTCTTTAATAGTGGCTTCGCGTAGGTTCTTGTCTTTGCTACTGCGCAATTTCATCGCGTTGGACACCTTGCTGTTAGTGCCAATGGTAGTGGGTATTTCAATTAAATTTCAACAAAATGTAAAACTTAATAAGGGATAATTGTCGAATTACATTTTTAACCGTCAAATCCCTTAATCAATCTTCAATAGTAGCCCCTTTAAATATTCTCCTTCTGGATAATAAATATTCATGGGATGATCTGCTGGTTGACCTAGTTTTTCTATAATGTTGATTCTTCGATTGCTTTCTAAAGCCGCCGCTCTTATGGTGTCTTCAAAAAGTTTTGGGTTTACATGTTGGGAGCAGGAAAAGGTGAAAACCATTCCTCCTTTTTTAATCTTTTTAAAGGCCAATAGATTAAGCCTTTTATAAGCTTGAACAGCGTTGTGAAGTGTCCTTCTGTTTTTGGAAAAAGCTGGTGGATCTAAAATGATGATGTCGAATTGATCCCCCTTTTCTTTTAAATATTCAAAAACATCCTGAGCAATTCCCTCGTGTTTTTTGGAGCAATCGTTTATTTCTGCATTGCGATTTGCAATATCAATTGCCGATTGTGAAATGTCTACCGAAACCGCGTTTCTGGCTCCGTTTTTTAAGGCATAAATTGAAAACCCTCCGGTATAAGAGAAAGTGTTTAAAACAGATTTGCCTTTAGAGTAGGAACCCAAAATCCGCCTGTTTTCTCGCTGGTCAATAAAAAAACCAGTTTTCTGCCCATCTTCCCAATCAATATCAAATAAATTCCCATGCTCCTTAACATTGCTTTTTTGGTTTTCACCAATTAAATAGGGTTGATTCGTTTCAATATCACCTAATTTTTCGGAAATCTTGTGGTAAACGTTTTTGATTCCATTTTGATCTTTCAGGCAATTCCCAATAAAATCTAAATAGGGTATCCAACCCTTGTGGTGCAATTGAACCACCGCTGTATGGTCATATTGGTCCACAATTAAACCTGGCAATCGATCTCCTTCCCCAAAAATCAAACGATAACAATTTGTTTTGGCCAAATCAAAAATTCCCATTTCCGCTCTGTAATCGATAGCCTCTTGAATGGAGTTTTTTAATAAACTTTCAATATTTTCTGCAGGAGTAAAGCTCAAAACTTTAACAGCGATTCTGCCTTGACTAAAAAAGCCCAAAGCCTTAAAGTTTTTCTTGGCATCCAGCACTTCTACAATTTCACCACCATTCAGATGAGGTGGAATATTTTTAAAAGCTCCCGAAAAAATCCATGGGTGGCGTCTGTCCAGGGCTTTCTCCTTTCCCTTTGATAATATTAAAGTTTCATAATTCATTAAAAGAAGGTATTTGTTCGAGGTGATGGTATTTTTTGTTTTCGAAATCTGTTTTCGCTACCAGGTGGTCCAAACCATTGGTAAGTATTAAATAATCAACTTTATAGTGACTATTATAGGCCGAAGCTTGATCCATTGTTTTTTGGTTTACAGGAACTTGTGGTGCTTTACATTCTATTATTAAAACCGCCTTTCCATTTTTATAAACCATAATGTCCGTCCTTTTCAGTTGCTCATTCATCCTGAATCCACCCTCAAGTGCGATGCATGTTTCGGGATAATCTAGCGAAAGCATAAAATGGACAAAGTGTTGTCGTACCCATTCTTCGGGAGTAAGCTTCAAATATTTTTTACGCAAGTTGTCCCACACCATAATGGAGTTTTCTTTTTTGGCAAGCTTTAATTCTGGCTTTGGTAAATTTAGTGGGACAAGGTTTTTATACATATCGCTGCAAATATAGATATCGTAAGGCCGTTTTTTTGTTGATTTGCAAATCTAATGGCAGGATTAAGCTACAATCAAATTGTTTCGGAAATAAAATCCGGGAAATTCCGCCCCATTTATTTTTTAATGGGCGAGGAGGCTTATTATATTGATAAGCTTACCAAACTTATTGAGAAAACTGCTTTGAAAGAAGAAGAAAGGAGTTTTAATCAAGCTGTTTTGTACGGGAGAGATACTGATGTTCGAACTGTAATTGGCGAGGCAAAACGGTACCCGATGATGGCCGAAAGGGTTGTTATTGTAGTAAAAGAGGCCCAGCAATTAAGGAAAATTGAAGATCTGGAAACCTATGTTCAAAATCCTCAACCTTCTACCGTTTTAGTTTTAGCGCATAAATACAAGGCATTAGACAAAAGGAAAAAACTTTATAAAAGTCTAAGCAACGATCACATTCTTTTTGAGTCCAAGAAACTATATGAAAATCAAATTCCTGATTGGATTGGCGATAATTTAAAGGCACGAGGATTTGATTCCAATATGAAATCTCGCCAGCTGTTAGCCGAAAGTTTGGGAACGGATTTAGGCAGAATTGATAGCGAATTGGAGAAGTTAGAGTTGGTTTTGGAAAAGGGCAGTTCTATAAATGAGCATCAGATTGAAGAAAATATTGGAATTAGTAAGGACTACAATAATTTTGAATTGATAAAGGCATTAGGAAAAAAAGACTTTGTAAAAGCAATTAAGATTCAGCAATATTTTAAAGCGAATCCTAAGGACAATCCTATGGTGGTTACGGTGAGCTTATTATTTGGTTTTTTTAGTAAGCTAATGATGGTGCATCAAGCAAAGGATAAAAGTCCAAAAGGGATTGCCAGTTTATTACGAGTAAATCCTTATTTCGTTCAAGATTATCAGCAGGGAGCATTAAACTACGATTTAAAGAAACTTGCTAGAATTATACATTATTTAAGGGAATGTGATATGAAATCTAAGGGCGTAGGGAATTCCAGTACCCCTGATGATGAACTGTTAAGGGAATTAATTTTTAAAATCTCATTTGCCTAATCTAGTGAGGGATAATTAGATATATTTGGCGCCCCTTGTGTAAACCTATTTTTGAAATGAAGAAACTTTTACTACCTATATTATTACTGGCTTTTGTTGTATCCGGATTTCAATCCTCCGCTCAAAGTGGAAAGATAAAAGGTTATGTTCAAGATAAAGCAACAGAAAAGGCAGTTCCCTTTGCAAATGTTGTAATTAAAGGAACCAATCCAAAGGTGGGAACGGTTGCCAATGAAGATGGATATTATGTTTTAAATGATCTAGCCGCAGGAAAATATACTATTATTTATTCGGCAGTAGGTTATAAAACCAAAGAAATAGTCTTGAAGGTTAGTGTTGGAAAAATCACAAGTTCCAATGCTCAAATTGAGGAGGAAACTGAAATGTTGGATGGTGTTTTAATCACAGCGGAACGTCAAAAAAGAGAAACAAAAATATTAATTGGGGAAGTTAGTTTGAACCCCAAGGAAATTACCCAGTTTAGTGTAGGAGGAGATCCGGATATTATCAAGGCCATTCAAGTTTTGCCAGGTGTAATTACTACTGGTGATCAAGGAGGACAAGTTTATATTCGTGGTGGTGCGCCCATTCAAAATTTGATATTATTAGACGGAATGGTGATTTACAATCCCTTCCATTCTATAGGTTTTTTCTCAGTTTTTGACGTGGATATCGTTCGTTCTGCCGATGTTTATTCTGGAGGTTTTGCAGCAGAATATGGAAGTAGAAACAGCGCGGTGATGGATATTAAAACTCGCGATCCGAACAGAAAAAGATTTGCAGGGAAACTTTCCTCAAGTACCTATACTTCCAAATTATTATTAGAAGCTCCTCTTGGGGAAAAGAATAAAAATGGTTTTGCAAGCACCTCAGTATTGGTCTCTGGAAAAACTTCTTATTTGGATAAAACCAGCAGCATTTTTTACCCTTATGTGGAAACTGAATTTGGCGAATTACCATTTTCATTTAACGATCTGTACGCCAAACTAACCACACAAGCTGATAATGGTAGTAAACTAAATTTGTTTGGTTTTTCCTTTGATGACGCTGTACGATTTGGAAATGACAATAGCGTTGCTTGGAATTCCCTAGGTGGTGGAGCTGATTTTACCGTTGCCCCTCCAGGAAGTTCTTCCTTAATTTCTGGAGATTTTTCCTATTCTCAGTATGATATTACCTCAATTGAGAATGGAGGAACACCAAGCACAAGTGGTATTACTGGATTTAATGGAGGTTTGGATTTTACCTATTTCCTAAGGGAAAATGATGAATTCAAATATGGGATTGAGGCCATTGGCTATGGTACCAAGTTTTCTTTGGGAACAGAAGTAGGTGGTACGATTGACCAAGATCAAAACACAACCGAATTTGGTGCTTATTTTCAATACAAGATAAAAGAAGAACGACTTATTGTACAACCGGGTTTTAGGATTCATCGCTATAGCAGTTTAAATGAAACGAGGTTTGAACCTAGGTTAGGGGCAAAGTATATTGTTAACGAGTATTTAAGGTTAAAAGCTTCTGGGGGATGGTTTTCTCAAAACCTAATTGCCGCCAATAACGATAGAGATGTAGTTAATTTATTCTACGGATTTTTAAGTGGAACCACTGGTGGTCCTTCGGAGTTTAGAGGAGAAGAATTGAGTAGTAACCTTCAAACTGCTACCCATATTATTGCAGGCTTTGAAATTGAATTGAATTCAAAAACGACGGTTAATATTGAAGGTTATATCAAAGATTTTAATCAAATCACCAACCTAAATAGAAATAAGATTTACGAAGAGGCCCCAACGGATAGAGTGGTTGAGGATATTTTAGTGAGTGATTATATTATTGAACAAGGAGTAGCAAAAGGTTTGGATTTTTTGGCGAAATACCAGGATAGAGATCTTTACTTATGGCTAACTTATTCGATTGGGAAAATTACTCGAGATGATGGTATTACAGTCTATGCACCTCATTTTGATAGAAGGCATAATTTAAACTTTGTAGGCACCTATGTTTTTGGAAAGGATAGAACATGGGAAACCAGTTTACGATATAATTTTGGAACAGGATTTCCTTTTACTCCTACTCAAGCCTACTATGCGGATCATCCTTTTACAACCACGAATGGACAGGTAGATGTGGCCTATGATTACACAAGTGAGAATGGGGATTTTGGAACCCTTTATGGAGATTTGAATACGAACAGATTGCCCAATTACCACAGAGTAGATTTATCAGTAAAAAAGACCGTTGAATTTTCTAAAAATCAAATTTTGGAATTCACAGCTGGGGCAACCAATATTTTAAATTACGAGAACGTATTTTATTTTGATACTCAGGATTTTAAAAGAATCAATCAGTTGCCAATAATGCCAACCGTTAGCGTAAATTATTCTTTTTAAAAAGGGAAAATTACTATTTAAAAAGATTGTAACGAAGAATACAGTAGATGGCTCTGAAACCATCTTTCCAGCTGATTTTTTTACCCTCCTCAAAGGTTCTACCGTAATAGCTAATACCTACTTCGTAAATCCGAACTTTAGAAATTCTAGCGATTTTTGCAGTTACCTCAGGTTCAAAACCAAATCTATTTTCTTTGAAGTTAATGGACTGTATCATTTTGGTATTGAAGAGCTTATAACATGTTTCCATATCCGTAAGGTTGAGGTTGGTAAACATGTTTGAAAGGGTAGTAAGGAATTTATTCCCAATAGAATGCCAGAAAAATAAGATTCTATGAGGATTTCCACCCATAAATCTTGAACCGTAAACTACATCTGCAACATCAGCCACAACAGGTTTTAAAAGTATGTTGAACTCCTCAGGATCATATTCTAAATCTGCATCCTGAATGATGAGGTATTCTCCGGAAGCATGGCGAATTCCTGTGTGAAGAGCTGCCCCCTTTCCTTTGTTTTTTTCGTGCTTAAAGTATTGGATGTTTAAATCGGGATTTTGATTTTTGTAGTTCTCAATGGCCTCATCTGTATTGTCAGTAGAGAAATCATTTACAATAATAATCTCCTTCTCTATTCCATTGATTAAGTCCACCGACTTCACCTTATTTAAAATCAAGTGAATGGTTCGGGCTTCGTTAAAAGCAGGAATAACAATAGTTAGTTTCTTAATCTCCATTTAATCTGCAAAAAGGGCAAATATACTATTACCTAGAAAACATAGCCTCGATATTTTTCATTTGAAATCAATTTTGTGGCTCTTGATAATTTTCTGCTAAAAATTCATTTTTTCTTGTCCTTTCCTATCCATTTTGATCGTAGATTTAAAGGGTCGTTAATAATTTACTATACCAAATGTCAGAAACTGTGGATTTTTTAAAAAACCGTGGCCAAACCCCTTGGCTAATATTTTTCATAGGAGTTTATTTAATTGCCTGTGTAATCTGGGAATTTACCAGCATCGCACCTTGGGATGATGATTGTGTAGGGAAGTATTTTAATGCTAAGGATGCTATCAATGATCCAAAACAGTTTATCAGTCTTTGGAATCGACCTTTGTTTGTGCTTTTGTTTTTTATTCCCTTTCAATTGGGGAAGCATGCCATACTATTCATGTCCGTTATTACTGCCGTCAGCGCCTTTTATTTGTATGTTGCTGCGAAGAAACTGGAATTTAAAAATGCCATTCTTGTTGTTCCTTTTCTGCTTTTCCAAGCTTTCTTTTTTACCATTTCCAAAAGTGCACTAGCAGAACCAATAGCCTCGGCAATTCTCTGTTTTGGAATTTATTTTTATGTTCACAAAAAGTATTTGGCTTTTGCTTTGGTAGGTGCATTACTGCCTTTGGCTCGACTTGAATTGGCCTTGTTTTTGGGCATTTGGGCATTTGTTTTAATTAAAGAAAAACAGTTTAAACTATTAGTTCTCTTGGCCGTACCAACCATATTGTGGAGTTTAGCCGGAACCCTTATCACCGGTGAAACATTTTGGTTGTATGAACAAACTGTAGGAAAGGAAAATAGCAGCAATAGGTACGGCCATACCAGCTTTTGGCATTATTTCCTTAGGTATATTTATGTTGTTGGTCCCATTGTATTTTATTTCTTTTTTATTGGATTATTTGAGAATTTACTTAAAAGAAAATCTAGGATATTGGTTACGGGTCAGTTTGTTTTGGGCTTTGCACTTTATGTGGTTTTTTCTTGGAAACTGAACCTGGGCCAAGCAGCAGGTTTTTTAAGGCACCTTATTACCCTTTCTCCCCTGGCGGCCCTACTAGCTGTTGAAGGTTTTAATTATTGGCTGGTTTACATTAAAAAAGAAAAAAACAGGAAAACAAAGGATCCAAAACTCTTGTTGCTAAATGAAATTGAGGACAGGGAATCTCAACTTTTGGAAGAAATAGCATTAATAAAAGCCTCAGAAGATAAAAAGGCTAAGGCCATAAAATTTGAGATTAACCGAAAAAAGAAAGAGTTTGAAGATTGGAAAAACCTCCAGAACAAAAACCTCGAGCGAACTAGTAAAAAGTCATTTAATTTTTTAGCTCTAAATCGTATTCCTTTTTATTCAATTTCTATTAGTGACTTATGTTTTATCCAGTTGGTGGGCCTGGGCTTTTGGTGCTGGATTTGGATCATCAAAATTAATGACTAGATCACCGGCAAAAGCAGAACCTGCCATTAATGCAGATGCAACAGCACCCACAATTGTAGACTTAATTAGAGATTTCATCTCAAATTTCCT
>CAKZNE010000142.1 GCA_937129395.1 uncultured Cryomorphaceae bacterium
CCGTGTTCATTTTCTTCTATATGTTGAGATATTGAAGAAATACCCAATAAATGGAAGTTTCCCTTTTTACAATTTCAATCCGGCCCAATAAGCACAAACACAACCTGGACCCAAGCCAACAGTCCCTACCATATAGTTGGGGATGTCCTTGTGAATAATGGTGTTACGTCTACGTTGAACATTTTTAATTACAGAATCATCAAAGTTGCCCGTATGATAAGCACGCATGAAAATGCGCGCTAGGGTCAAGAATAACCCATTATGTCGAATCCTTCGTTGAACATTTCTAATTTCAGATTGATCAAAGTTATCCATACGATAAGCACGCATGAAAATGCGCTAGGGTACTCAGCAAACAATAACCCATGTATCCAATTTGTACCACCACCAAACAAATAAGAAAAAGTAATTTCACCAGATGTCAGAGCGCTACAAAGTATTGGATAGTTCTGCACCAAATTTCATCACACTAACCTTAATTGATTGGGTAGACCTCCTCATCCGGCCTATTTATTTCAGGATTTTAGATGATGCCATTAATTATTGCATTGAGAATAAGGGCCTTGAGGTAAACGCTTATGTTTACATGACCAGTCATATTCACCTCATTGTTCAATCAAATGATATCCCACTGCCCACAATTATTAAATCAATTAAAATCCACACAACAAAGGAACTTCTAAAAGCAATAAAAGAAAGGCCGGAGAGCAGGAGGGAATGGTTGCTCAATAAATTCAGTTTTGCAGCTCAAAGGATAAAGAGAGGCGTGAAATATAAAGTTTGGAGGGATGGTTTTCATCCTGTACTATTGGACAGTCCTTTAAAAATTGAACAACGAGTCAATTATATCCATCAAAATCCTCGCGAATTGCAGCTAGTCCGAGAACCTAGAGATTGGATAAACAGCAGTTGTTTGGAATATGAGCAGGGAAACAAATCCAATATTAAAATCAAATTATTGTATTAATAGCCTCCTTATCATTGATTGGTAGTTTGAAAAATGAATTGGCCATGCTCTCCAATCGAGCTGCGATTTTAAACTGAAAATTTCAAGTCAAACATTCACCAAAAAGGCTAAAATTATTCGTATTTTTAGTCAAAAAATTTTTTCATGAAATTTTGCTCAACCCTTCTCCTTCTTTTCATCCAATTAAACCTCATTGCTCAAACAACCGTATCCGGCCCAATAAGCACAAACACAACCTGGACCCAAGCCAACAGCCCCTATCATGTAATTGGAGATGTCCTTGTGAATAATGGTGTTACCCTTACCATAGATCCGGGTGTACTAATAGAATTAGATACCAACAAAACCATTACAAGCCTTGGAACAATAATCGCCATAGGAACGGAAAGCCAAAAAATTGAATTTACGCGCTATGCAACCACTCCAAATTTGGGTTTTTGGGATGCAATAGAATTGTTAAATGCCAATGCGGTATACAATACAAATGGAATTTACCAATCTGGAGATATCCTTAAACACGTTGATTTTTCCTATGGGAAAGTAATTGTGGATGGTTCAATTCATATAGAGTCATCTAGTATTAGTCAAAGTGATGGAACGGGCTTGTCTTTTGTTCATTCAGACAGCCTACAATTGGCACCTATTTCTAAAATTATTAGAACTAAGGTTACTGGTCACAATGGAGATGGTATTAGCCTACTGGCCCATCATTTTTTGATTGATAGTTGTGAGATTAGTAATAATTCACAAGGTATATTTTTGGATTACAAACCGAACTGTTATTTAGCTAGGGGAATGGTTTCCAATTCTTTGATAAGGGATAATAATAGTTATGGTATTTATAATAGCGCCTTAGGAGATTTAAATTCACCTGATTCTATTTTTATTAGGGATAATATAATTTTAAGGAATGCTGATTTTGCAATTTCACATGAAGGCAATGGTTTTGTCTGGATAAAACAAAATATTATCTCGGCAAATACCTCTGGCATTTTTATTTTCGGGCCAGGCCATATTGATTCTAATATTGTAGCCAATTCTGTGGATGGAATGCCAATTGACATAGATTTCCGTGGAGCAGGTTACAATCGAGTTCGGAATAATTCCATTTGCCTTAATAATGCCAATAATAAGGGCCCATCGAGTATTGAGTTTAATTCTGGGGTTGTGATTGAGCACAACTCCATAACCCAAAACAAGCAGCTTATGGGGGCAAATAGTAGTAGGGAAGGTGCTCTTTCCAAAGTAGGATTAGTTATTTACACCCATGATAGATGCCATTTTAATAATGTATTTAATAATAGATCACTTTATGGCTTGCAATCGGAACTATTTGGGGGATTTGCTAGCTATCAAGCCCAAGATAATTATTGGGGAACCACCAATGATTCCTGTGTAAAAGAGAGGATTTACGAACATTCAGATCATTCTTCTTTAAGGATAGTTCTTTTTAGCCCCTATCTCTTAGAGCCTGATACTACGAATCCTATAAGCCCCCCCAGTTTAGTAACCAAAGAATTAAGTCCTCTAGGAGATCTAACTTTGTTTTGGAGACCAAATCCAGAATCAGATGTGGCAGGTTATAAGATTTATTGGTCGAATCCCACAGGTTATTCTTTTGATACAATGGTAGACGTTGGAAAAAGAGATCACTTTACCCTTAAAGGAATTAGTGATACAAATGCCATGTATACAGTAACTGCCTATGACAATGGCGCAGATGGTTTTAATGATATGATGGAAGGTCATGAAAGTTGGTTTTCTCCAGCGGCTGCACTTCACCAAAGCTCTGTTATCCGAATTAATAGTTGTCAAACTGTTATCTCACCAAAAGGTCGTGTTTGGTCTCAAACAGGGATGTTCTTTGATACCATTCCTCATGATAACACCACCGATTGTGATGCCATTCAAGCCTATTTTGTAAGAATAGGAACCGAAACCAATTCCATGCAAAACCTGAGCTCCTGTGGAGATTATAGTTCCCCAAGCGGAAAATACCTTTGGACAATCCCAGGAACTTATATGGATACAATTAAAAACTTCAATGGTTGCGATAGCGTAATGACGATCAACCTGAGTATTTTGTCTTCCTCTATTTCAAATTTAGACACAACTATTTGCAGGTCGATGATTTCACCCAGCGGAAAATATGTTTGGACGATTCCTGGAATTTATAAGGATACCCTTACCAATAGCCTTGGGTGTGACAGTATTATTAGCGTTCAGGTTAGGAACAATTTTAATAAAGTACTGCAGATTAGCAATGGCTTTTTAGTTACTAATAACACAGGAATAACCTATCAATGGTTGGATTGCAATAATGGCTATGCAGCTATCCCTGGAGCAACTAGTCTAAGCTATAAACCAACTGTAAATGGTTCTTACGCTTTGACAGTATTTGATGGTTCATGTACTGATACAACCGATTGTATTATGCTATCGGATATTGGTTTAAAGAATAAGATTCTTTCCAATGAGATTCAATATTTCCCCAATCCGATAAAGGGTAAAATAAACATAGATTTAGGATCGACCTACTCTAAAGTGAAGTTAGAAGTAATTGATCCTATGGGTAGATTGGTTGAAAGTAGAAAGTTACAAGGCGTTCAACAATTTGAAGTTGAACTTACAGGAGCCAAGGGATTTTATATTCTAAAGATTGAAGTGAAAAAGGGAGGGAAACAGGATTTTGTGGAATTGAAGGTTTTGAAGGGTTGATTTTAGAATGAAAAACATGAAGTATTATTTAGGGCTAGTTAAGATTCTGGCGCGAATCTTCATGCCTGTTCATTTTCTTCTGTAGGCTGAGGAATTGAAGGATAAACCATTATATCCAAGCCTACGTTGAACAGTTTAAATTTCAGAAGCATCAAAGTTATCTATACGATAAAAGCGTATGAAAATGCGCTTGTGAAATTTCAATACCGTTTGAAGATGATCCTGCTTTTATTTTTTGATAAATAATATCCTAAATTCGAAAAAATCTAACACTCCTTCTAAAAGCCTTATCAGCATAAATGAAAACTCCTTTATTAGCCTTTTGTTTTCTCCTTTTTTTCTTACTAGCCTGCAAGGAAGAGGTTAACTCAGTAAAATTTGCGAGTCCAATTGCCCAAGAGCTTTTCAAGAGATTGGAGAGTTCGGATAGTCTTAAATTGAGCTCAAAAAAAGGATATCAAGACTTTTGTGAATACCTAGAAATGGAACATAAGGTAGCTAATGATTTTCTAAATAATTTTTCAAGCAATAGTATTCTTATTAAGCTTTCCGATTCTATTTTAAAAAGTAGATTCAAGGGCCGTGAGGATTATTCTGCTATTTTACGACTCAATGATTCCATAAATGAATTGATTCAGCAATTTGGTTTTAACTATCCAAAAGGAAAGGATGAATTATGCTTCGGAGCTTTTTGCGGTGGTTTCTGTGAACCTAGTTTAAGGCGTTTTGGGATACCTATTTTACCAGATGAGAAAAGGAATTCCTATCATTATTGGATGAATCCAAAAAATCAAACGACTTTTTTTAATTTAGGAGAAAAGCTTAAGAATAAACTTCAGCGATTGCATCGGTTTTGTTCCAAAAAGAAATTTGATTCTGTCTTTTATCTAAAACACTCAAAAAACTTCATGGATTTAGATCCTTACAGTAGGTTTATGGACAAGACTACTGCCGAAGTGATAAAAATGATTTCCATTTTGCAAATAGATTTCTGCGAGATTAAATTGAAAATTGTTAAAAGTAAAAGTTAATATGCCAATGGTGATAAGGCATAGAACTTGGTGATTAATCCTAGTAAAATTACTTTAGAAAATGATTAGGTACAGAATCCTGTACATTTTGTATTTTTGTTTAAATTAAAACTCCATCAAATGGAAATTACCAATCTTACCGACTTTCGTCAGAATATGAAATCCTATTTTGAAAAAGTACTTAATTTAAGAAAACCCCTATTCATTTCGCGGCCGAAAGGAGAGGATATGGTTTTGATGAGTAAAAGTGAATACAGTAGCATGTTGGAAACTTTTTATTTACTAAAAAGTCCAAAGAATGCAGAGCGACTTTTTAATGCTTTAAAGCAGGATAAGGAAGGAACTGGGAAAGTCCAAACAATTGAAGATTAATGCAAGTAATTTTTATGGATCAAGCTTGGGAGGACTACCTTTATTGGCAAGCTCAAGATAAAAATATCCTTAAAAAAATTAATAAGCTTCTTAAAGATATTTATCGAGATCCTTTTAGTGGAATTGGTTCGCCTGAGCCCCTGAAACATGATTTAGCTGGATATTGGTCGAGAAGAATTAATCTTGAACACCGACTGGTTTATCGGGTTGAAAATGGTGAAATATTTCTTTTACAATGTCGATACCATTATTAGCAATATTCCGAATCTGTTATTGGAAATTCCCTCATTAAATTTTTAAATAAATGAAAATTGATGTTAAAACTTTTGGTTCCTATAATTATTCTAATTCTATCAAGCTGTGGCACTACCAAAACTGAGGCGCTACTCCTGCACCTTGAGCCAGACGAAGCCCAAATGGCATTGAATAAAATTTGCCTTGCTGTTGATTCCGTTTATCAATCCGATAAAATTAATGTTAAATGTTAGTAAATATTTGCAAGAGCTTTACTGGAGAAATGATAGTGTGCTGGAGGTTGTTACCAAACCACCAACAATTTTTGAAATAAGCTATCATTTTGTTTTTGATCGAAATATTAATTTAACCCAAGTTTATTTCCAACTACCGAGTATCCATTAATAAACTATAAAAACTAAAACCCAAGAACCGCTGATCAGATTCTGGGTTTTTTATTTCGTTTATATGCTGAAATGAAAGCTCATTTTATTCTAAATACTCAAAAGTTGAAGAAAATTCTAGCTTGGTCTTTATCTGGTGAGCTTCAATGGAGTTGTCGAAGGTTTTTAGGATAATAAAGCTGTGCTTGGAATTACTGTGTTTTTTACATTTCTTACGATCAATAGATTATAAGTAATCAACAAAAGAACCAATATGGAACCGCCAAAAAGAACTATTGAATTGAATTGCTCTTCAAAATCAAACAAGCCTCCAATGGTATCTAAGTAAAAACCTCTTAAATAATAGCTTACTAAAATGGAGCAAAAAATTGAGATGGCCGTAATTAAGCTTATCGATACTTGAAAAAACTTGGAAATCCTATTATAATCATATCCAATGGCATATAAATTCAATAAGAGGTCCTTATTCCTTTGGATGATTAGATTAAGACTGAGTACTATGAAAGACACGGATAATACCACGATTACAATGGCAATGAATAAAACAAATAACAAGGCTGTTTTAAAGAAAAAAGACAGTTTGCTGAGCTCTAGTTTATCTTTACTTATAGAATAGTTATGGTCGTTGAAATAAGCTAAGATGCCTTTATCCGAGGGATTGTTGAAGTCAATTAGAAGGCGGCTTGTCTTGTTTTGCCCAAGGCTGCCAAATTCGGTATTCGCCCAAAACAAAAACTCCTCTGGAACCAAAATGGAATTAATCTTATTGGAAAAGCCCACAATTTTAGCACTAAAGTCTTTTGATTTTCCATTTCCAGAAACTCGGATATTAAATTCAATTTCAGATATGGTGTTTTTTGATATTACGGGTAGACCCTGACTTTCGGCGAATCCAAAATTATAAAGGTTTAAATAGTTTTCTGGAACAATTATAGGGATAAAGTCCAAGGAGGAATCCCATTCCCATTCGTCTGTTTCTACGTCCAAATACTTTGTAGGAATACTCTCAAAAAATAGATCGGTATAAAAGATGGGGGCACTTTCTGTTTTATTGGAAAAGGCATTGATTTTAAACCCGGCACTGTTGAATTTTGAAACGCTTTTTACGAAACTTTGCTTTTCTAAATCCTGTATTTCTTCATCTGTAAAATAGATTTTTTCTTTGTCTAGAGATTTAAAAACCGATATGTTCTTGCTAATTACTGCGGCTTTACTTTTAAAGGCCTCTGTTTGCTGAGATAAAAGCGGCTGAGTGTCATAATAGAATTGAGTGCTAATCAGAATAATAGTAATCCCAACGAATATGGTTAAAGCATATCCTATCATTTGGGAAGGCACAAGAGTTCTTTTTTGGAGTTTTAGGAGCATATTAAAGGTTCAATACTTTATCAAACCCGAATAATTTGCTTTCCACTAGGGAGGTCATAATTAAGCTGGCTCCTTGTTTATCTAATTCTTCCTCAATAATGGATGTTAGAATGGCAATGTTTTCTTGGTCTAAATGACTGAAGGGTTCATCTAAAAGTAAAAAGTCAAATGGTTGGCAAAGCGCTCTAATTATCGCCACTCTCTGTTTTTGTCCTAAGGATAATTTTTGGACTAATCTATCGCGTTTTCCACCCAGTTGAACCTTTTCAATAAGGCTATTAATTTCCTCAATGGATTTGTAATCAGTGAGGGTGTTTTTCAATTGAATATTTTCAAAAACGGTGAGGTCTGGAAACAATTTGAAATCCTGGAAGACATAGCTAATCTTTGATTTACGTCGATCAAAACCATTTTTGGGGAATGAGCCTTGGAATTCTATTTTTCCACTAAAATTTGCATTGCTGCCATAAATGAAATTTAGAACCGAAGATTTTCCATGCCCAGAATTAGCCTTTATTAAATACTTCTTGCCTTTTTCAAACACCACACTTTCCACCAAGTATATATCGGATGCTTTAATTTCAGCATCCGACATATAAGTAGGCATGATATTTTTTAATTCTATAGACATGAATGTTGGCTAGAGAATATCCTTAAAATTTTCGTCAATAGTGGTGATAATGGTATTTAGACTATTGTTTTTGTTGTTTTTGATATTCAGCTTTATTTCCATGGAATAACTGCTCTTTTGCTTTATTTCCAAGCTATTGGTTAAATTATTCCATAAATTAAACACCTTCATGGTTTGATTGCTTTGACCGCTTTCCATTTCATTTCTAATGTCCTTTGGGTAATTTTCAAAGTTTAGGTCTAAATATCCGTACATTCTATTGTTGCTAACATTTGCACTAATAGAGGAACTAGCAAAACTCTCTGTAGCATATCCCTCATTTTTAAAGGCTTCGATACTTTTTTTATCATTGGTTGCGTAGCAAACACTCTCACTAACAGCAAAATAGGCAGGATATCTATTAGCGAATTTAAATTCATAATAATCACCCTTCTTAGTAATTTCATCTTCAGGAATTTTGGCTATTAGTTCTTGGATAAATTTGCTGCCATTAATATCCATTGCCATTCCCATACGTGGTAAAAACTGCTCCCTAGTGTTCTCAATACTCTGTCCATAG
>CAKZNE010000143.1 GCA_937129395.1 uncultured Cryomorphaceae bacterium
TCTAAAATTGAAGAAAATAAATATTTTGTTCGAAGGAAATATGGCCAATTCCATGAAACAGGTTTTGTGGACTCTCTTCTGCCCTTTTCAAAAATTGGAAAATTTGTTACAAAACTAAAAGGAAGTCCAGACACCCTTTGGGTTTGTGATTATTCCAAAAATCAAAAACAACATTTGAATTCACCAATTTATTCCTTTCCAAAATCAAAAATTGAAGGCAGAGTTTACCTAAATTCAGAGGTAGATCAAGTACCAATTTATTTAGGAAAACCATTAATTTCCAAAATAGCCATTCCGAGAACACATTATTACTTTGGCGAGCCCAAAATCGAAATTAGAACCCTCACTTTCATTGTAAGCAAAAAAGGAGAAATCAAGAATATAGAGCAATTCGAAGGAAATATCGATTTACAATCCCAGCCCCATTATTTTATGGAATTAATGAAACAAATTCTTTCAAAAGGCAAAATAATTCCAGGAAAAGTTGATGGTCAAAATGTGAATGTTCGATGCTATGTGAATATTGACATGATGGAAAACCGACAAAATAAAAACTAAAAACTCCCACCCTTTATTGATAAGGAGGATTGAAATTATTAAACCAAAACTACTCTAACTAAATGACCAAATTGAAACAAAAATACGGACTACTCATTATCGGTATAACACTTGGAATCTTATACGGTCTGGCCTCAAGAATGGTGATGGGCGCAAATGCAAATTTAACCACCCTCAGCTTTATGTTTTTAATTCCCTCAATATTAGGAATCATCCCTTTAATGTTTGCCGACCATCAAAAACTTAAATCTTACCGAAATATTATTTTCATTCCATGGCTTACGGTAGCTGCCTTCTTTGTTGTCACACTCATTTTCGGTATTGAAGATTTTCTTTGTTTGTTGGTTATGGCCGCGCCCTACTTTGTTTTTGCCACCCTAAGTGCCTTAATTTTTAGATTCTTTCAAATCAATAAAAAGAAGAAAAAAGGAAAACTATTAACCTTAGTTCTTTTACCTTTTCTTTTAGCCCCAATAGAAGGATACTTTAAAGGGCCTACCGATACTTTTAGTGTAAAAAGTGAAGTGCTAATCACAGCAAAACCGGAAATTATCTGGGACAATATAGTAGAGGTTAAAACAATTGATGAAAATGAATATCATCCCGGGCTTTTCAATTTAGTTGGAATTCCCCGTCCGATTAATGCTTCAGTAGACAAGAAAGAAGTTGGCGGCAAACGAATAGGGAATTTTGAAGGTGGTTTGAAATTCCTAGAAACAATTACTGAATACGAAGAAAATAAAAAGGTGTCCTTCAATATTAAAATTGACTCCAATTCAGTGAGGCAAAAGGTTTTTGACCAACACGTACTAAAAGGGAATTACTTCAGCTTTGTTGATGCGTCGTACCAACTAAAGGAAATAAAAGACGGAGAAGTAAAATTAACCCTTACCTCAAGATATCAATTGTCATCAAACATTAACTTTTACGCAGAACTTTGGGGAGAAGCCATGCTAAAGGATTTTCAGGATAGGTTGTTGGAAGTGATTCAATCGAGGTGTGAAGTTGTGGCCAATGCTAATTATGGAAAATAGTCATGCTGAAAATAAAGCAACATTCATCACGTTTAAATCGGGTCTAAATTTTATTTATTAGACCTGATTTCTAGCCCAAAATTTCCAATCAACATTATGAATGACAAGAAAAACCGATTATTAATTTTTTCTGGGAGATTAGTTTTTTATAGCTCAATTATAATTTTGGTTTTTTGTCTGTTTACACCAATTTTCATTGAAAGTACTGCTTATGAATTTGTAGATGATGGAGATTGGTTTGAAATGTTTTTCCTTTTTGCATTACCAATTTCCATTTTCACAGGTGTAATGGGTTGGCTATTCCAGGTTAAAGCCAAGACCCGTAAATGGCGACTTTTACTCGCCATAAGCAGCTTCATTATGTCATTTATTGTATTTGTTTTCATAGCTTTTACTCTGGTCTTTGATTTTTGTTCTACAGATTATTATATCCGATTCGAATCAAAAAAAGATAGTTCCATTCAAATTCTGGAAAGATCATTTGGTTGCGGGGCGGTTGACTCTAGCCCAGCAAGCATTAGTCATGTTAAAGCAAAAAAATATGCGATAGGCATCATGTATTTAACAAAAATTGATGTCGATGAAATTGATAAAAAGGATTGGATTCCAAAATAGCAACAAGATTAGTTTTTCCAAAAAATGTCGTAAATGAATTTGAACAGCCAACCCCAATTTGATAGTCAACCAAAAAACTCCCTTCCTAGGAATATTAAGGTTGGATTACAGGTTTGAAAGTAAACCAAGAACTCATAGATTTTTTAACTCCAAGAACCAACCTAAAAACGGAGGAGCTCAAACCAGGCATGTATTTAGCAAAAAATCTTGGTTTTTACGGGCTGGATGCACTAGGATTTTTCGAGGAGTTTTTTGAAAAATTTGAAATTAAGAATGTTGAGGCATTCAAAGCGAATTTGTACATTGATGGCGGACCAGATTTTGGGTTAAATTCAAAAATATGGATCGCGAAATTTTTAAATCCAAAAAAATCAAATCGGTCAAATCCTGATGTAAGCCTTAGACATCTCGGATTTGTAATTGAAGGTGGAAAATGGTTTGATGAAAACAAAAAATCTTAAAACAGGCAATGGGTCAATTCTCTGAACGATACAAAACATTCTCAAATCAAGAACTCTTAAAGTTATTGGATAACCAATCCGGTTACGAACCAGAGGCCATTTCTGACGCGAAAACGGAATTAAAAAATAGAAATTTGAGTGAATCAGAGCTGATTGAGGGTAAAAAGGAATTGGAAATTTGGCAACAAGAAAAGTTTCAAGAAAATGAGAAAAGATTGCAATTTGAACATAAGATTGAAAACCTAAAAAGTTCCATTGTCAAATCTCTTAACCCAATTCAAACCGAAGCCCCGAGCACAAAAAGGTTCATTTTGTTGATAAGCATTGTTTTTGGGATTATTGCCGGAATTAGATGGTTTAATGAATTTGAATTTATCTGGTATTTGTTTACCGACTCTTATGCGGAATGGGGAATTAGCGAACTGATAACTTTTCTGCCCCTTATGATAATTACTGTTTCCGTAATTCTCTTCTGGTTTAGAAAAAGATGGGGTTGGATATTGTTAGCCGCCTATCTCACCTACACCGCTGTAAGCGCTCTAGGTTTAATTATGGTTTCATGGAATATGAAGCCAGTGGAAAATTCTTTCTTTGAAAGCTTTGTAACTTTACCTCCAACCTCAGGTTTTATCATGTTATTCTTATTTTATGGCGGAGCACTTTGGGCTATAAACCGGAAGAAAATAAAAATACAATTTAATATTAATCCCACTACAGCCTTAACCATTATGGTTATTAGTTTGGGCTTGACTTTGTTTTACATTGCACCTTACATGGTTTTTTGAAGATAAAATAAGGTTTGTCTTAACTGTTCCAATATTCAAATAAAGCATTTTGTAAAAAGCCGTTAACCATTTTAAAACTCATGAAAAAATTCTTCACTATCGGCCTGTTTATTCTCTTTGCCAATTCCTTTTTTGCTCAAACAAATTCCATTCAAAATAGAGACGCCACCGCAATAATTCAGCAATGTGTTTTAATTTCTCAAGTTGAAAATTACTATAAAAACCAAAGGATAGAAAACAAAAAACTCGATCAACAATTAGAGGAGTGTCTTGAAAAAAATGAATTCTCCAAAAATATTGGTGCTACTTATTTTCTTGATGATACCCTTGATGTTCTCGAAAAGAGCATGGCCTTTGCCTTAAATTATCAATACCCTATGGTTGTAAAATCTGCAAAAATAAAAAGGCGAAAAGCTAAAATTGAATTACGCTATGGTTCAGGTGTACCAAACCTTCGTATTAAATTAAAGAAGCGAAAATCCTTTTGGTACGTGCTTGGGGTGAAAGAATTGAAAGATTAGGATGATACTAATTAGTTTCATAAAAATATATTCTTAATCATTGAAATGGTCAAGGTTCAGATTATTCAATAAACCAAGAGGAAGAACATTAGAATTTTAACATTGCCATAGCTCTTGCATTCTGGTTTTAATAAAAAATATATTTTTGAAATGCCGAAGGTTTAACCTTCCTTGGCTGGAAATAGAATAAACCTGAAAACATAAAATTCGTTGTGGCAAAATCAAAAAAAAAGTTAAACACCGGAGTTATTATTGGCCTCATCGCCATTTCCATTAACCTAATTACCGTATTTGTGTATATCTACCAAACCAACCTGATGCAAAAGCAACAACATGCATCTGTTTGGCCCTACGTGGAATGGAAAACAGTTTACAATCAGAATGATGGATTTGTTTTAATGGTCAGTAATAACGGTATTGGACCAGCATTGATTAGCAAAACAGCCATTCGTTTAAACGGTGAATCTCAACCCAATTTGGATTCCCTTTTCGTAAAATTACTTGGTACCACAGAATTTCCTCATTTAAGCAATAGCCTGCAGAAAAGAGTCTTACCAGCAAACTCCTCTTTAAATTTGATAGAAACTGAAGATCCAAAATGGAGTGAACTACTTTTCATTGCTTGTCTAGACAATAATTTGGAAATTGAAATTTGCTACGAATCCATATATAAAGACCAATGGATTAGTTTGGGAAACGAGGTTATAGAAACAAATTGCAACTGAATAAAACACAGAAGTCCAATCCCAACAAGTTAGATTAGACCCAATAAATTTGGGATCCTTTTACATTTTTTTCACACTAAAAAACTCACCAAATCAAATCGGAAGCCTAGTTTTAATAAAAAAAACAAAATGTCCCAAAAACTTAAGTCCTTACCGGTTTTACTAATTGTTATTTTCAATTTTTCTTGCAATAGCCAAAGGCAAAGAAACTCACCAACTCATGAGATTAATGCCCAAGAATTACTCCAAGACAAAAAACTCAAACCAAAATATCGTGATGATTGGGATATTGTAACAGATGGTTTCTTAGATAAGGATGGAGCCATGTGGTTTACTACATTAACAGAAGGAGTGTATCGCTTCAAGGGCGGTAAATTCACAAATTTCACAATAAAGGAAGGGCTATCTTCCGATAAGGTAAATACAGTTATTCAAGATCGAGATGGTTTATTATGGTTCGGCACATCACAAGGCTTATGCAGTTATGATGGAAAAAAATTTAATCATTACCCTCTTCCAAAAGAAAATATCCAAAGCGTTTCTCCAGAAACAGGCTTAGCAAGCAGGCAAACCCAAGAAGTACTATCTCTTATACAAGATAAAAAGGGTGATTTTTGGCTAGGGACTTTGGCTGGTGGGGCCTATCATTTTGATGGTACAACCTTTAGCTCCTACCTTAAATTTAAAGGGCGAATTCATCCAGACGATCAAGTTTACAATAATGTTATCCAAAGTATTGTGGAGGATAATGCGGGAAATATCTGGTTTACTTCCCAAACCCATGGAGGAATTACTCGATATAATGGAAAAGAATTTAAAAACTTCAACTTAGAAGATGGATTGCCAGATGATATGATATTTTCAAGTTTTAAGGATGGAGATGGCGCTCTTTGGTTTGGTACTTTGGACAAAGGAATAATTTATTATAAGGATTCAACGTTTAAATTTTTCGATGAAAATGATGGCCTTAATAACAATATGGTTTCCTGTTTTCACCAAGACGAATCTGGCAAAATGTGGATTGGAAGTTTTAGAGGGAGCACAGTTTCTTGGTTTGATGGAGAAAAGTTTAGCAAGGTTCCCTTTGATAAAAACAATGAATTAGTAGAATTGCGATTTATCAGCGAAGATAAAGAGGGTAATATCTGGTTTGGAGGGAGACATGGCCTTTTGTTTTCTTATGATGGAAATGTTTTGAAGGATTATAGTCGAATAAAAAATATGAATAAAAGTTAAAGAAATTCATTGGTTCCCGCTACCCCTGATTAATATTGTTTTACTTTTTAAAAAAATTCAAATGATCAAAATATTCTTAGTTCTAAGTTTTGTTTCGGCTTCAATTGGGATGGAGGCTAAATGCACGAATCAGGATTCTATAATTAAGGAATATCCCTCTCAAGAAAAAGACTCTTTAGAAATTTTGTGGAATATTATGGTATTTGAAAATGGCCGTTGTTTAGGAGGGCAACAATACTTCAACCCAAATTCAGTAAAACATACTCGCCTAGTTTTCAGTGAAAAAGAATGGCTTAATTTCTCAAACCATGACAAAGAAGAATTGACTGACTTTCTGATTCTCAAATTAGCAGACACAGCTGCCACAAAAATTCATACTTGCCCCTTTGGTAGCGCCACTGTAGGTGAAATGGCCATTTATTGTCTCCAACATTTACACAAAACAAATTGGCAAGACTTTAAAGATTTTAAGGAGTATAAAAAAAGGGAGGCGACAAGTAGTACAGATAATGCTCAATACTGGATACAAAACATTTTAGCGGATGAAATTAAAAGAGAAAAATTAGCTGAATTGTATCGTAACGAAATGAAAAAGTAAAATGGCTTTGTTTTTTAGTTTTATACTTTTATTTAATTAGGTTAAATGATTTCAATTTGAAACAAACATTCCTAGGGCTTGGAATTTCGACCTTAAAAAAAACGTGAGCATATTCTCCTACCACCTCGTAAAGACCTCTTGTTTCACAGCGCTAAAAGCTATGATTTCACCTCCCCAGGCATCCAATACAAAAGGTTTAATCCACATGGAATGCATGGCTGCCATGACCTTGGGTTCCGCTATTTACTCCCCTTCACGATTTCTAATTAGACAAATTGCGGTATTTGCTCAATGGGAAAATGAAAGTTCTTTAAATGACTTTTTAGAAAAGAATGATTTCGGAAAAAAGTTGGGAAAAGGATGGCATTGCCGTCTAAAATTTATGCGTCAATGGGGGAAAATTAATGATTTTGAAATCCCAAAAGAGGAAAATGATTTTGATTCGCTTGACTCTCCCGTAGTAGCGGTTACCATTGCTCGAATGAAATTGGCACAAATACCACGATTTATTCGTTGGGGAAGACCAACTGAAATGTTAGTTCGAGATCACCCGGGAACCACATTATCCCTCGCCTCCATCCGACTTCCAAGGACAGTTTCCACTTTTTCCGTTTGGAAATCCTTAAAAGAAATGACGGATATGGTTCATGGTTACAGCGACGTACCAAAACCCAAAAGGCATTCCAAGGCAATGAAGGAAAGAAACAGAAAAGATTTCCATTTTGAGTTTACAACGCTTCGATTTAAAGCATTGGCTGAATTTGGGGAATGGAAAGGTCGGTCAAATTATATCCCTGGATTGAAATAGATTTAAAAAATTTAATCAATTCCATTAAAAAAAGCCCACTTTGTAAACCTCATTCCAAATTAGCACCACCACCAAATAAAACCTACCTAGCAGTCCAAAAAGCCCAACAAATAAGAAACTAAGGGTTTTCTAAGGCTTTTCTATATGTCTGTTTTCCGAAGTGCTACTACATTTATTGTCATGAAAAAGAACAGCACAAAATCACGTCGAGAATTTATTAAACTCTCCGGCCTCCTGGGAAGTTCAGTACTTTTTGCCCCTTTAATTTCTCATGGATTTAAAGCGAAGGATAAGGGCTTAAACCAAAGCAATAATGACTTTTTTGTTGCCTGTAAAAAGGGTGAACTTAGTGAAGTGAAAGTCTTATTGGAACAAAACCAGGATCTTCTTACCACCAAAGATCAATCAGGAAAAAGTGGTTTTGCTATCGCCCTACTCCACGGACACCATGAAATTGGTGATTATTTAAAAAAACAAGGATATAAAACGGATCTTCATGAAAGTGTGTTGGACAAAGATTGGGATCGATTTAATGATTTGTTTGGAGAAGAAAATAAGGAGTCCACCGCTAGAATAAATAAAATTCATCCTATGGGCGGAACCGCAATTTGGGCTGCAGCTGCCGCTGGTGTTGGAAAAGATATGTGGAGAGTTTATGCTGGAAATTGCAAACCCAATATTCAATCCAATCAAAAAGATAGCAGTAGTCCCCTCGAAAAAGCATTGGAATATTCCGACTTAAAAAAAGCAGAAATTACAGCTGCCGCTTTGCTTTCCAATAATGCAGATCCCAATCCAAAATCGAAGTCCAATAGCTCACCTCTCCATACTGCAGCAAAAAGAGGGAGTTTGGAAATGATAGAAATGCTTGTTCGTCTTGGAGCGGATGTAAACTACAAGGACCAAAATGGAAGAACTGCTTTAGATTTAGCCAGTTATTATGGACAAAATTCAAGCTATGATCTTATAAAAAACCACAGCAACATTCCCAGAACTTGCAGAACTTCGCGCTATGCTTATAACTCCGATGGGGAAAAATATCATTCTCCAGATTTAACCCAAATTCCCATCCATACTCAAGGGAATTTGGTCGGTTCTTCCCATAGAGATTTGGAGGAAGTGAAAAAGCAGGTTTCAAAAAACCCTCTTCTAGCCCATTCTCTAGCCACTACAAGTGAAAGTGCCGTAGAAGCTGGTGCCCACATGGGAAGAAAAGATATGGTAGAGTTTCTTTTAAAATCCGGAGCCCCTTATTCCCTGCCAACAGCCGTTTTTATGGAGGATTTTTCAACAGTAAAGAAACTGCTGCGGGAGGATCCAAATAGGATACATGAAAGAGGGGCTCACGACTTTGGGCTTTTATGGTATAGCGTAATCGGCAATGCAAATCTAAAAATGGCTCAACTGTTAATGGACCACGGAGCAAAAGTGGAAGACCAGCATTTTTTGGGAACCACTGCCCTTCATTGGGCCTGTTTTAGAGGACCCTTGGAATTAATAGAATTGTTTGTGGAGAATGGCGCAAATGTTAACCGAATAGGACGAAAATTCACCGAAAAGGGAGAAACTCCCCTTCAATCTACCAAGGATGAAAAAATCATTAATTATTTGAAAAGTAAAGGTGCCAAATAGCTTTATAATCATACTCGTCCTAAACCTTTTTTGACTTTTTATTTAAATGATGATAATCAGCAACTTAAGAGAAGGAGATGTTGC
>CAKZNE010000144.1 GCA_937129395.1 uncultured Cryomorphaceae bacterium
ATAAGGAGCAAGAGGCTCTAAAAAATGGAGAATGGGATATTATTGTCGACCTCAGCTGTTATTACCCCGAACATCTTCAGAACACTCTTGCTAATCTCCCAAATTCCTTAGAACACTATATTTTTTTAAGTACCTGTTCAGTTTACGACAACACCAATGTTAGGGCCCTTTTACGAAATGAAACTGCCAAAGTATTAGACTGTAATGAGGAAGAATATTTTAATACTGATCCCAGAACCTACGGCGCAAGAAAGGCCGAATGTGAAAGAATTTTGGTTTCATCTGGAATAAGCTACAGCATTTTTCGACCAGCTCTTGTTTATGGAAAATATGACAGTACTGACCGTTTTTATTATTGGCCTTACCAAGTAAAAAACGAGTCTCAATTTTTGGTTCCCGAAAATGGCGAGAGGTTGTTTTCCTTAACTTATGTAAAAGATTTAGCTTCTGTTTTGGTGGCTAGTATAAAGGGAGAAATTAAAAAAGATACTTATAATGTTATAAGTCATCCAAAAACTTCAATCTCTCGTATTCTGAAAGCTAGTTGTCAAAAACTAAATTTAAATCCTAAAGCTGTTGAGGCAAGCTCAAGTTTTTTGCAAGACAATTCCATAAATGAATGGGTTGATTTACCCCTTTGGCTCAATACAGATATTT
Organism: uncultured Cryomorphaceae bacterium; assembly: GCA_937129395.1. GTDB lineage: Bacteria > Bacteroidota > Bacteroidia > Flavobacteriales > Schleiferiaceae > CAKZNE01. The sequence continues at coordinate 658 of CAKZNE010000144.1, forward strand.
TCACATTTAGCAATGAGAAGTTAAAATCCCAATTGCCATTTGAATTGGAAACTTTCCAGAATTCTATAAATGAAAGTCTCAATTATTTTGAAGCGCTCAACTGGCCAAAACCTATATCTGGTATTTCTAGGGAAAGGAGATTGGAGTTAGAAATAGCTATAGGGGAACTATAATTGGTTTGAAAGCGAGCTTTGGTTACTAATTTCCTTTCCTTAAATTTGGATTTCAAAGCTCTATCAAATTGAAAAGCAAATTCTATTTTATCATTGCAATTCTCCTATCCTTTTTTCTTATTGGTTTAAATTCTTGTAGAAAATGGAATGATCCCTGCCTTTGTTCACCCGTTGAGATAAACAGGCCTGGTCTTATTATTCGAAGTGCAGACTTATCTGCCCTAAGCGAAGTTCAATCTCATTCAAACCAATTTTATGACTTAGGCGGTTCTTCAAAATCGCCCTTGGAGATATTGACAAGCAAGGGTCTCAATACGGTTAGGTTAAGACTATGGCATAATCCATCAAGCGGTAATTCAGGATTTGAGGATGTAAAACAACAGGCCCAATTCCTAAAAAGTCAAGGGATGAAAATATGGTTAAGTGTACATTATTCAGATTCTTGGGCAGACCCTGGACAACAGGTAATTCCAACTGCCTGGCAAGGACTTTCTTATTCTGTTTTAAGGGATAGCATATTCCAATACACCAATAAAATAATGAGGGAAATAAACCCCTATATCATCCAAATCGGAAATGAAATTAATACAGGTTTCCTACATCCGCACGGAAATTTACAGCAAAATGAAAGTCAGTTTTTAGATCTTCTCGCTACAGCTGAAAGTAGTATTAAAGCTATAAATCCAGAAACAAAAATCGTACTTCATTATGCTGGCATACAAGGCGCAACATGGTTTTTCGACAAAGTTAAGTATTTGAATTACGATTATATCGGTTTATCCTACTACCCTTGGTGGCATGGTAAAAGATTAACTGAATTAGACAGTACCATAACTCTTTTGGGAGAAAATTTCAATAAACAAATCCTTATTGCAGAAACCGCTTATCCATTTACATTAGACTGGAATGACCAAACTAATAATATTGTGGGGGATAGTACCCAACTAATATTACCTGATTATCCGGCTACAAAAAATGGGCAATTCAATTTTATGAATGATTTGAAAAACAAATTATTTGGGAATATCTATGCAAAAGGAATTTCATATTGGGGTGGAGAAATGATTGCTTTTGATGGACCTCAATCAAGTTCTGGTTCACCTTGGGAAAATTGCGCATTATTTGATTTTAACAACAAAGCGCTCCCTGCAATTAACTATTTACATTAAAAATCAATGTCCAAAGCTTGCTGGATATGTGCCAAATGATGTTTTCCATGCCAGGCATATTTTCCAATAAATTCGGAAATTAATACTGTCTCCTTATCATCTGGGTGGTGGTACGACTTTTGCCAATCCGCCTTTTCTAGGTTTTTTAAGGCATAAATCCAACGAGAATGAAGGCCTTCAAGCATTAGTACGGAAAAATCTAGCGGCCCTTTTTTTCCGTCAGGTGTTTCAGCCCATGCTGCTTCGTTATATGCTTTAATACTTGGGTTTGCTTCAGTTAATGCCCATTTAAATCTGATATAGGCATTTAGGTGAGAATCAACAATATGATGCACCACTTGGCGGATGGTCCAAGCCCCAGGGCGGTAAATTCTTTCCAAATCTTCCTCCTTCAAATCCTTACAAATGACAGAAACCTTGGAGGGCAAAGATTCAATTTCCTGCATCCACCCTTCAATATGTTCCAAACGAATTTCCATCGGCTTTTTAAATTTTCCAATGGGGTATTTTAAAAGATCTAAATCCATAACCTATAATTTCTAGCAATTTAGGCCTAGTATCCTTTATACTCAATTTCTTTTTCTACAAATCGAATTCCGAACTCTTCTAATTCGGCTAACATCGGTTCGTAAATTTCTTTGCTAATTGGGATTTGAACCCCAGGTGTACTAATATTACCTGTTAGTATTTGTTTTACCGCAATAGCAACTGGCAAACCTACAGTCCTTGCCATAGCCGTATCCTGTTGCGATTTTCCTTCCGTTACCATTGAGGATTCAATCATTTTCTTTTCCCCATTAATCTCGTATCCGAATTTGTGGTACATCACAATCATATCCTTATCATCTGGTTCCAATGACCATTTTTGCTCTAAAATATGTTGCAATATTTTCGCCGGACTTGCATTTTTGATCCCAACTTTTTCCTGACTAAACATACCTAACCAGTCCAGTTTAGCAATTAAATCCGAATCTTGAGGAATACTCAAGTAATGTTTTAATTTCAATTCCACTGAATCATGTGGATTATAAGCTAGGAAGGTGTTTAAGAATTCTCTGAAAGTCATGTTTTCACTATTCTCTAGTGTATAACTGTCGTCGGTCATTCCTAGTTTCACAAATACATCCCAAGAGCGGCAAAACCCTGGTTTTCTTAAAGTTCCTCTAAAAATTGTTGGAATCTCTTCGAGTCCGTAAACGTCGCGATAAGAAAGAGAATCTCTATTGGCATAACCTTCAAAACTTCCGTATCCATCAATATAAATGGGTTCCGTTCTTCTAAATAATTGGTGGTAAGGAATGTATTTATAAAGACCTTCTTGTTTAAATTTAACTGCGCCGGCAGCCCCTGCTAAAACCACATTTCTGGGGTTCCAAGTAAATTTATAATTCCAAGGGTTGGTATCACTTTGAGGGGCAACAAGTCCACCGGTAAAGGATTCAAAAATTAAGATTTTTCCACCTTGGCTTTTGATAGTATCCAGCACTTTTTTAGCACTTAAATGATCAATTCCAGGATCCAAGCCAATTTCATTAATAATAATGGAGCCAGAATCAATTGCAGACTGGTTGAGTTCCTGCATTTCTTTTGAAATATAAGAAGCGGTAACCATGTGTTTTTTCTGTTCAATACAATCCTTTGCTACACTTACATGCATGTGAGCTGGCAACATACTTACCACAACATCAGCAGCTAAAATAAGAGCCTTTCTTTGTTCATCATTGGTAACGTCGAGGGCAATGGCTTTAACATTTGGATGTCCGTTTGCTCTAGCTTTTGCGGTTTCCAAACTTTTATCTGCGATTACAATATTCCAATCTCTTTTGGAAGCTTGATTTTTTAAATATTCAACTAAATTATAAGTGGAGAGTCCTGCTCCTATGACTAAAATATTTTTCATTTCTGATTTTTGAAGATTGGCAAATTTAGAATTATTGACTTAGGATAAAATGCTATTTGCTAAGTCTTACATTTGCAAAATGAAATTTTCGTGGTCTGTACTACTTCTTCTTCTGACAATCAATGCTTTTGCCCAAATAAATATTTTGGTAAAGGATGAAACTTCCAATGGTTTTGAATTGGGAATTGATGGTTTTCGACAAACAAAGGCCCCTAGTAAAGCTTTTTTGGTAACCGATTTGGATACTTCCTTTCATTATATTCGAATTAAGTTATCTAAAAATGGCCCTTTAGAATTTACAAAAAAAATGCAGTTCAAGAAAAAGGGCACTTATGCTTTTGTATTAAGGCAGAATTTTAAAGGAACCTATCAATTAAGATATCGAGGGAGGAATAAAGATTTAAAATCTGGAGTTAAGGGCCATCCTTTAAATATGGACAATCCTTGGTTTGAGAAAAAAGATAGTTTGCCAATAGTTAGTGTCGAAGTTCCAATTGAACCTGCCCCTCCTGTTGCGGATACAAGTTCACTTATAAGTGAAATAGGATATCCAGAGAAAGAAATATCCAAACCATTGGACAGCCTTTCCAAATTTGAAAAGAGAACTGTAACCGATGTTGGCAAGCATGAAATTAAGGATGTTTTTATCCCAAATGATATTCAATTCAAAAAAGATAGCACTTTGGCTTCCCTTCCTAAAAAAGCGGATCCCGAGCCTCGAGTAAAAGAGGAAATAAAAATGGACAGCACATCGACTGTTATGGAACCTTTTCCTGCCTTATTATTAGAGCTTGGAAATGAGGAATTTGAATTCAACAAACTCAACAAAGCCAAAACCTTTTTGATAAAAAATGCCATAACAGTTGCACAAATTCAGGAAGTTTTCTCAGCATTTAAGTACGATAATACACGAATGCAGTTCTTAGGATTTGCAGTGCAACGATTAAAAAATCCAGAAAAATTAAGTGAATTACTCAATAGCTTTGATTATGATTTAACAAAGCAGCGATTTCGAAATGAATATATAAAATGAACAGAATAATTGTTTTATGGGCTTCAGTTTTAGGAGCACTTGCTGTACTATTGGGAGCCTTAGGGGCCCATGCACTAAAGGAGTTGCTTTCACCTGAAAGTTTAATGAGTTTCAATACAGGAGTTCGCTATCAGGCTTGGCATGCCATTGCTCTTTTGGTTATTGGCTTTAGTTCTTTTGATTTTAAATTTAAAAAAGCAGTTTTTAGATTTTGGCTTTTCGGGGCCTTATTATTTTCTGGCAGCATTTATTTATTATCCACGTCCACCATTACTGGGATTCCTAGCCAATTTTTAGGACCGATTACTCCAATTGGAGGATTATTGATGATTACAGGTTGGATACTCCTTTTTATGGGAGCATTGAAAGGTTTTAGTCCTAAAAATCAGGAAGAAAGCTAAATATAATGCAAATTTTAGGTGAATAATTACAAGCCTTTATCCAATTGGGTTAACTTTGCGCCTTTAATTTTTTTTGAAAAAAAGACCTAAGACTTATGAATTTCACTGAAATAAAACCGGAAAACTCAAACCTTGAGAAGTACGGAATTAGAGAAGCAAAAGCCTTGTGGAACCTTAGCCCATCAGATTTGGAAGCAATTTCCATTGATAGAGGAATGGCGGTAAGGTCTGCTTCAGGAGCAATTGCAATCGACACAGGTGAGTTTACCGGTAGATCCCCGAAAGACCGTTTTATTGTTGAGGATGAATTAACAAAAGACGCTGTATGGTGGGGAGATATCAATATCAAATTTGATTCTAAAAAGTTTGATAAATTAAATTCTAAAATCGCTGATTACCTTAGTGGCAAAGAAGTTTTTGTACGCGACGTGTATGCCTGTGCAGACGAGCGTTACAAAATGAAAATTAGAGTAATCAACGAATTGCCCTGGTCTAATATGTTTGCAAACAACATGTTTCTAAGACCAAGCGAGGAAGAGTTGAAAGATTTTGAGCCTGACTGGGTAATTGTTAATGCTCCTGGTTTTATGGCCAATGCGGAAGAAGATGGCACTCGTCAGCATAATTTCGCAATCCTAAACTTTACAGAGCAAATGGCTATTATTGGTGGAACTGGTTATACTGGTGAAATCAAAAAAGGAATTTTCTCCGCTCTGAACTTTATTTTACCTCATCAAAAAGAAGTATTATCCATGCACTGTTCTGCCAATGTTGGCGAAGAAGGAGATACTGCTTTATTCTTTGGTTTGTCTGGTACTGGTAAAACTACCTTATCGGCAGATCCAAATAGAAAATTGATTGGAGATGATGAGCATGGTTGGACAAAAGACAATGTAATCTTCAATTTTGAAGGTGGTTGCTACGCCAAGGTTATTGACCTTAGTGAAGAAAAGGAACCAGATATTTTTAAAGCCATCAAACCTGGAGCTTTATTAGAGAACATCACTTTTAATGAAGGTGGAAACACTGTAAATTATGAGGATGGAAGCAAAACAGAAAACACAAGAGTAAGTTACCCTATTGAGCATATCAATAATATTCAGGTTCCTTCACTTGGTAAAAACCCCAAAAACATTTTTTTCCTTACCTGTGATGCTTATGGAGTTTTACCTCCAATTTCTAAACTTACCCCAGGCCAAGCGGCTTTTCATTTTATTAGCGGATATACCGCAAAAGTTGCAGGTACCGAGGCTGGGATTACGGAACCACAAGTTGCTTTCTCTGCTTGTTTTGGCGCACCGTTTATGCCTTTGCATCCGACCAAGTACGCGGATATGTTGAGCAAGAAAATGAAAGATGCGAATGTAAATGTATGGTTGATCAACACCGGATGGTCTGCTGGCCCTTATGGAGTTGGAAAACGTATGAAGTTAAAATATACACGTGCAATGATCACCGAAGCAATTAATGGTGGGTTGGACAATGTAGATTTTACGGAGCATGAAATTTTCGGTTTAAATATGCCAAATTCCTGTTCTAATGTTCCGGACGATATTCTGAATCCTAAGAATACATGGGCTGACAAAGCTGCTTATGATAAAACGGCATCTGAATTAGCAAATAAATTCAATGCTAATTTTAAGAAGTTTAGCGATAATGCGAGCGCAGAGATTCTTGCAGGTGCACCTAGGCTTACGGCCAAAGTGTAATTCTTAAAAGGAAATACTATATTAGAAATCCCAAACTTAATTGTTTGGGATTTTTTTTTTGAAAAACTCATATTTATGAAATTAATTCTCAGCAGCATTTTAATTTTTGCAAGCACCCTTCTTTTTTCACAAATGGGAATTGTAAAAATTGAAGAGGAAATTTACTACCAAAAAGATACTATAAGAGGTACACTGGTTATGCCCTTTAAAAGTATAGAAGTCGCTAAGGTTCAAAAGGCGCCTCTTATGATAATTATTCCAGGAAGTGGGCCAACAGATAGAGATGGGAATTCTCAATTATCACCCGGTAAGGCAAGTATATTTCTTCATTTGGCAGATTCTTTAGCTAAAAAGGGAATTTCCAGTTTTAGGTATGATAAAATTGGAGTTGGTAAATCAACTTTTAATCTTGGAGAAGAAAAATTTAGATTTGAGGATAATTCAAAGGTGGTAATTGAAATAATTAAACAGCTTAAGGCAAAACTACAATTCAAAAACATTTACATTATGGGTCATTCTGAAGGATCCTTAATAGGGATGCTTGGTTGCCAGCAAGCTGATGTAAAGGGATATATTAGTTTGGCCGGCCCGGCGAAAAATGCTTGTGAAATTCTCAAGGATCAAATGGAAACCAATTTAACCGGTACTCTTAAAGAAGAGGCTATTGTAAAATTGGACTCCCTTGGAAAAGGTTTTAAGGTTAAAAAGTTTAATATTAGGCTTGCTGCATTAATGCGGGCCTCAATTCAACCTTATATTATTAGCTGGTTTAAATACACTCCATCAGAAGAATTAGCCAAATTAAAATGTCCGATTCTAATTATTCAAGGGGGTAGAGATCTTCAGGTTCCCAAAGAAGAAGGTGATAAACTGGCTTCTGTTAAGGGCGACTATCTTTTTTATCCTAATATGAATCATGTTGCAAAAGACGTTGGAGAAACTAGAAATGAAAATCTTGCTGCTTATTCAGATCCAGACTTCCCATTTTCCGAAAACTTTATTGATGATCTAAGTAATTGGATCCTTTTAGGTGGAAAATTAAAATAGTATCATTGCCAAAATTCCTATTTTAGACCTTGGGACTTTTTTGGTCTTTGGGTGCTTGAAATGGAGATTCATGGCTAGGAAATCATTCCTAATAAAAGCGTAAATGCCAAATAGCTAAATTGCAAATAATTAATGATGAAGACTTCAGAAAACATAGTATCGCAAATGGAGATAACTGTACCAATACAACACTTTTTTCCCGTTATGGGATAAATTCAATCTTTTGATATTTGCTAAATAACTGATAGTCGGACACTTAAGTTTTGGTTCAATAATTACATTATGCGGTTCAATCAATTTTATTTAAAACTACTATTATGAAAAAATTAATTTTTGCCTTTATGGCATCTGGGCTCATTTTCGCTTCCTGTTCCAAAACAGAAGTGGTTAGTCCTAGCGCATCAAACAACACACCTGGAGCTACTAATCTTGGCGATTTAGTAATTCCTGCAGACTTCAATTGGAGTAGCAGTAAAAAAGGTGGACTTACAGTAACTTTAAACCCAGATTTACCTGCATTTGCCGCAGAAGGTCAAGAGATTTGGATTACTGATGATGCCGGTACTATTTTGGATCGTGCATTTGTAAAAAATAACGAAGCTGAATTTTACTATACTATTCCTCAAGAAAAAGGTTCTTACAAACTTTACCTTCCGGCTACTAAAGACGAAATGGCTTTAGAAGGATCCGGTAATGTTACAATGAATGTGCTTACCGACATTATTGGAGATTCTATTGCTTTAATGCAAAGAGCTACCAACTCAAGTGGTAAAAAAGCCTCTGGCAAAACTGCTGTTCCTGTTAATCTATTGATTAATGGTGATATGGAAGTAAATGATTTCGGTGTTTATAATGGTGGAAACTCCATAAACAATACTGGAAAATGGTGGAACTATTATTATTCCAACCGCCACCAATGGAAAAACATTAATGGAAACAGAGTATATAAGGCTACCCATAATAATGGAGCTGATGTACTTCAATCTGTTGCAGTTACTCCTGGAGACCAATATACTATGAGCGCCGTAACTGGTGGTACTTTTTGCTACTATGTTTATTTTAAAACAGCTAACGGATCTTTAATTAGTTATGTAGGGTATAACCCAACTAATAATATTATCAACGAAACTGGAGTAATTCCAGCAAATGCGGCTTACGCATTAATTTACCTTCACGGAGGAAAAAACAAATGGATTGATGATGTAGTATTCGCAACTGAATCTTCTGTTGTTGATACAGATGGTGATGGTGAACCAGATGACACAGACGATTATCCAAATGATCCTGCGAGAGCATTTACTTCTTATTTCCCAACTGCTGGTTACCAAACACTTTCTTTTGAAGATTTATGGCCTGCACAAGGTGACTTTGATATGAATGACATGGTATTGAATACCAATGTAGTTTATACCTCTCATGCAAACAATGATAGAGTTGATGCTACTTTTACAATTGATGTAGAAGCTGTTGGAGCAGGTTATGCAAATGGTCTTGCCATTGTATTTACTGATGCCAACAAACAGCCACTCGCTCAAAGTATTGTAAGCGGTGTAACAGGAGATGCCTCTTTAGATCCAGATGTAACAAATGGTATTATTGTATTTAATGATGTGTATCAAGCACAAACAGAGTATTACCAGAATAATGGTGTAGGACCATCTTTACCGGCGGAAACTTTTAGCTTTACAGTTAGCTTTAACGCTAATGCAGGAAGTCAGGCAATTGTTCCAGACATCTATATCTTTAGATCTAATAATAGAGGCTTGGAAATTCACCTTGATGGATTTTTAGGAACTTCTGAAGCAAATCCTAGCTTATACAATACAGTAGATGATGTTAACGGAACTTATTCTACTTTAACAGGATTACCATGGGCTCTTGAGGTTATTACTCCAGATAAATCTTACAAGCACCCATTAGAGTATATCGATATTTTAGTTGCCTATCCTAGTTTCCAAGGTTGGGCAGAATCTTCAGGATCCTCAAACCAAACCTGGTTAGACAACCCTGTACCGTCTAAAATCTTCGGCCTATAAACTGAAAATATAAGAATTAGATAAAATTGATTTTTTAAAGTCCTCAATCTTTGATTGGGGACTTTTTTTATACATGAAATTTCCCATTTTCGAGGGTAGCCTTTTTTTAGGATAAGCATAAATTACAAATCGCAATTTTGCAATATGGAGACTAACCCACGTGGGTGGTTTTTTTTGTTCTATCTTTATGTTTCCATAAATCTTAATACACATTCTGGAATCAATTCCCAAAATAGGAATTTGCATTTTTCAGCTCAAAGCTTAAAACGCTTTATTACAGGTAATTAAGTAAACGAAAAGTTTTGGACTATTTATTTCTATAATCCAATTCTACTATTGAAAAAAAATGATAATGAAAAAACTGATAACATTTTTACTAGCCGCAGTTTTTATAATGTCGTGCGATAAGCAAGAAGATTATACACCTAATTTATTAAGTACAGTAAATGCTCCAAATGCAGAAGATTTGGATGATATTATTATTCCACAAAATTTTAATTGGAGCAGTAGTTATAAAGGAACGCTTAGCGTAAGCTTAGATGCAAATAGTGCATTAAATACGAATGGTGCCCCGATTCATATTACCAATCTAAGTGGTGAGATTCTGGACCGGGCTGTAATTGAGAATAATGAAGCTGAATTCTATTATAACATACCTCAAAATGACGAAAGAATTTTTCTAAAATACCCAAACACTGGGGAATCCGTAGAAATACTAAACCAAGAAAATATAATTCTTCCTGTAGGAAAAGAGGATAGAGATATTGAAAGAGATAGCACATTTGTTGGCTCTGGAAAAAAAGGGAAAGCAATTGTAGCTAAAACAGCGGCCAATGTTTTGGTAAATGGAGATTTCACAGTGAACGATATTGGTTTTGATGGGAGTAGCGAATATGATGTACGAACTCCAGGGAAATGGTATGCTCAGGATAGTGATGGGGAATGGGTTGACAATTCTGGAAACGGTGTTTACAAGTCCAAAAAGAATAATAAATGGGGGACTATTATGCAATCTGTAGCTGCCAGTCCAAATGCACCTTATTCAGCCTCTTTTACCTACACAGGAAATAGCAATAAAGTTACAGGTTATGTGGATTTTTTCGATTCCAACGACAATTGGATTTCCTATAAAAATTTCTCAGAAAGTAGTGGGAATGCAACTGCATCAGGAACTACTCCAAACAATTGTGCCTACGTTCAAATCTATATAAAACAAAAGAAAAAAGGATATATAGATGATGTGGTTTTGGATATGACTGTGCCAAATGCTGATTCCGATGGTGATGGAGTTATAGACAGTAATGATGAATTTCCAAATGACCCAACAAAGGCCTATACCAGTAAATTCCCAACTAGCGGATATCAAACATTAGCTTTTGAAGATTTATGGCCAGCGAAAGGAGATTTTGATTTCAATGATATGGTTGTTTCCAATCAAGTTGTGTACGGGTTGGATGCAAATGGTGATAAAGTTGACGCTACCTTTACTATTAGTTTGGATGCTGCTGGATCGGGTTTTTCAAATGGATTAGCTGTTGTATTTACCGATGGTAACCGCCAAGCCATAAATCAGAGTATTATAACCAGTGTAAGTGGCGACGCTTCCTTAGACCCTAATGTTCCTAATGGTGTAATTGTTTTCAATGATGTTTTCTTAGCACAAACTAATTTTTACCAAAACAACGGTGTAGGTTTATCTGGAACTCCCGATGTTTTTACTTTTACAATAGTCTTTAATTCAGCGGTAAACAATCAGGTAATTATTCCAGATACTTATATTTTCAGAACCTTAACACGTGGGCAAGAGGTTCATTTAGATGGCTTTACAGGAACACCAGCTGCTAATTCAAGTTTCAATAATACAATTGATGATGTTAGTGGAACTTACAATACTGACACAGGGCTACCTTGGGCAATAGAAATAGTTACAGCGAACAAAACATTCCAACATCCAAATGAAAAAGTTGATATCTTATTGGCCTACCCAGGCTTTCAACTTTGGGCCGAAAATGGTGGTGGAGTAAATACAACTTGGGTAACTAGTCCGGTGCCTGGATTGGTATTTTAGTTATAGAAAAAAACAAGAAAAAAGGGATCCTGATTTATTCAAGATCCCTTTTTTCTTGTTTAAAATATTTCCTTTGCAATCTTTTGAATATTATCAACCTTTCCCATGGAATAAAAGTGCAAGACGGGAACTTTCGCAGCCTTTAATTCTTTGCATTGTTCTATCGCCCACTCTACTCCAACTTGGCGCACTTCTTTATTATCCTTACAATTTAAAACCTCCCTTACAAGGTTGTCAGGAAGGTCCACATGAAATCTATGAGGCAAAATACTTAGGTGTTTTTTAGTGGCAATTGGTTTTATTCCTGGGATAATCGGCACCGTAATTCCGGCATCTCTGCATTTTTCAACATATTCAAAATACTTGGAATTATCAAAAAACAATTGGGTAACAATATAATCCGCGCCAGCGTCAACTTTCTTTTTTAAATGGGCAATATCATTGTTAATACTTGGGGCTTCAAAATGTTTTTCTGGGTAACCAGCTACTCCAATTGAAAAATTGGTTGGAGTATTATTTTGCAATTCAGAATCTAAATATATTCCCTTGTTCATGGCATTGACTTGCCCAACTAATTCATGAGCATATTTATGTCCATTAGCCTCAGCTTGAAAATAAACCTCCCCTTTTACGGAGTCACCCCTCAGCGCCAAAACATTTTCAATGCCAAGGAAATCCAAATCAATTAAGGCATTTTCTGTATCCTCTTGATTAAAACCACCACAAAGAATGTGGGGGACTGCATCAATTTTATATTTATGTTGCAGTGCCGCACAAATCCCAACAGTTCCCGGTCTTTTCTTGATAACCTTTTGTTCCAATAAACCACTTTCCAAACGTTTATAAACAACCTCCTCTCTATGGTAGGTTACATTTACAAATGGCGGGTTAAAATCCATTAGAGGATCAATATTGTTGTAAATATTTTGAATGTTTTGCCCTTTTAATGGGGGCAAAATCTCAAATGAAAAAATGGTTTTATCGGATCCGTTGATATGGTCAATTACTTTCATATAGTACTTTTTAATAGTTTAATGATGGCCTTAACCAACGTTCTGCTTCTTCTTGGGAAATGGATTTTCGTTTGGCATAATCTTCCAACTGATCTTTTCCAATTTTACCCAATCCAAAATATTTACTTTCTGGATGTGCCAAATAATAACCGGAAACTGAAGAAGCCGGATGCATTGCCAAATTATCCGTTAGGCTAATACCAATTGTTTCGGCAGATAATAGTTTGAAAATGGTTTTCTTTTCGAGGTGATCTGGACAAGCAGGATAACCGGGAGCTGGCCTTATCCCTAAATATTTTTCGCGAATCAATTCATCATTTTTCAAGTTTTCATCCGGGCAATAGCCCCAAATTTCAGTTCTTACTTTTTGATGAAGCATTTCCGCTAATCCTTCTGCCAATCTATCGGCAAGGGCTTTTATCATAATAGATTTGTAATCATCATGATCCTTTTGGTATTGCTCTAATAAGCTTTCAATGCCAAGTCCGGCTGTTACAGCAAAACATCCAATATAATCCTGAATTCCACTTTCCAAAGGGGCGATAAAATCACCTAGGGCTATATTTTTGGCAATGGCCGCTTTTTGCGTTTGTTGCCTTAAGGTTCTAAATTGAAATTCTCCATTATTAACGGAAATATCATCACCTATGGAATTTGCTGGAAAAATTCCCAATGCCGCATTGGCTGTTAGCGCATTCCCAACAAGCAATTCTTCCAACATATCTTGAGCATCCTGATAAAGTGATTTCGCGGCTTCGCCAACGACTTCATCCTCCAAGATTCTAGGGAACTTACCATGTAGTTCCCAGGTCATAAAAAAGGGAGTCCAGTCGATAAAGGGAACTATTTCACTAAGTGGAATGTTTTCCATTTTTTTTACTCCAATAAAATTGGGCTTTTTAATGTTTTGAGAATTAAAATCAAGGCGAAGTTTGTTCTTCCTAGCCTCTTCAATTTTCAAATATTTTTTTGATGATGAATTGTTTAAATAGCCATCTCTGAGTTTCGTGTACTCTATCTTTAAATTTTCTTTAAATCCAGAATGTGAGGATTTTGAAGAAAGGGTTTGAGCTATGGGTACACTGCGGCTGGCGTCATTAACATGAACTGCTATTCCAGAATACTCCGGAAAAATTTTCACTGCCGTATGGGCCCTTGAAGTGGTCGCTCCTCCAATCATCAGGGGGGTATTCAATTTCCTTCTTTCCATTTCTTGGGCCACATATATCATCTCGTCCAAGGAAGGAGTTATTAAACCACTAAGTCCAATGGCATCCACATTTTCCTCTATTGCGGTATCTAATATTTTGTTCATTGGCACCATTACACCAAGGTCAATTATCTCAAAATTATTACAGGCCAAAACTACCCCAACAATGTTTTTCCCAATATCATGAACATCACCCTTTACGGTGGCCATCAAAATTTTTCCTTTCTTTTTGGATTCTCCATGAGCTTCTTTTTCCTCTTCAATAAAAGGAGTTAAATAAGCTACAGCCTTTTTCATAACTCTTGCAGACTTCACAACTTGGGGTAAAAACATTTTTCCAGACCCAAATAAATCTCCAACCACATTCATTCCATCCATTAATGGACCTTCAATTACCTCTATGGTTTTTGTTGCTAAGACTCTGGCCTCCTCAGCATCCTCTTCAATAAAATCAGTTATACCTTTTACAAGTGAATATTCAATCCTTTTGGCCACAACTTGCTCTCTCCAACTTAAATCTTTTTCACGTGTTTTTTGGGTACCTACAAAATCCTCAGCAAATTCCAATAGCCGTTCGGTTGAATCATCCCTTCTATCGAGAAGAACATCCTCCACCCTTTCCAATAAATTTTTTGGTATTTCCTCGTAAACTTCTAGCATGGCAGGATTTACAATTCCCATATCCATCCCGTTTTTTATACCATGATATAAAAAAGCAGAATGCATGGCTTCTCGAACCGATTGATTTCCTCGAAAACTAAAAGAAACATTACTTACACCTCCGCTTACTTTGGCTCCTGGCAAATTCCTTTTTATCCACTTTGTAGCCTCGAAAAAATCAATTGCATTTCTTCTGTGTTCTTCTATTCCTGTTGCAACCGGGAATATGTTTGGATCAAAAATAATGTCCTCTTTTGGAAACTTTATTTCTTCAACTAACAACTTATAGGACCTTTCACAAATCTCTATTCGCCTTTTATAGTTATCCGCTTGGCCATCTTCATCAAAGGCCATTACTACAACGGCCGCCCCATACCTTTTTATCAGTTTGGCTTGTTTTATAAATTCTTCCACTCCTCCCTTCAGACTAATGGAATTCACAACGGCCTTTCCTTGAACACACTTTAAGCCTGCTTCAATAATTTCCCATTTCGAAGAATCTACCATTATTGGAACTCTAGAAATATCTGGTTCGGATGCAATTAGGTTTAGGAATTCAACCATGGCCTTTTTGCCATCGAGCATTCCTTCATCCATATTCACATCAATAATCTGAGCACCCCCCTCTACTTGATCTCTGGCCACAGCAAGGGCTTCATCTAATTGGTTTTCTTTTATTAACCGAAGAAATTTTCTAGAACCTGTGACATTCGTTCTTTCTCCAATATTTATAAAATTACTTGCCTTATTTATATTTAATGGCTCTAATCCGCTTAGTTTCATAATCTAATTTCCCTTAGTTGCCATTAATTGCCTTGGTTTATAATCCTTTGCTACATTAGCTATAGCCTGAATGTGTTCTGGAGTAGTACCACAACAGCCTCCAATAATATTGATTAATTCCAAATCCAAATATTCCTTTATTAATTCAGCCATTTCCTCAGGTGTTTGTTCGTATTCTCCAAAGGCATTTGGCAATCCTGCATTAGGATGAGCGCTGATATTAAATTTACTTTCTCTGGAAATGACTTGTAAATAAGGTCTTAATTGATCCGCCCCTAAAGCGCAATTAAAACCAATGGAAAAAAGTGGTAAATGCGACATACTTATTAAAAAAGCTTCAGCAGTTTGTCCAGATAAAGTCCGCCCACTTGCGTCGGTAATAGTTCCCGAAACCATTATTGGAATTTCCTTTCCCAATTCCTCAAACAGACCGCTAATCGCAAATAAAGCAGCCTTGGCGTTTAATGTGTCAAAAATTGTTTCCACCAAAAAAGCATCAACTCCGCCATGGAAAAGAGCTTTTGCTTGCTCATAATAAGACTCTGCAAGCTGGTCGAAATTCACAGCTCTAAAGCCTGGATTGTTTACGTCGGGGGAAAGGCTAGCCGTTTTCGTAGTTGGGCCAATTGAACCTAAAACGAATCTCGGCTTATTCGGTTCCTTTTTGGTAAACTCATTTGCAACCTCTTTGGCGATTCGAGCGGATTCATAATTAATTTCATATACGAGATCCTCCATTCCATAATCCGCCATGGAAATTTTATTGGAATTAAAAGTGTTAGTTTCAATAAGATCTGCACCGAAAGCAAAATATTTTGAATGAATCTCCTTAATTATTTCGGGCTGGGTTAAACTTAATAGATCATTATTTCCTTTAAGGTCCGATTCAAAATTTTCAAATCTCTTAGATCTATAATCCTTTTCACCTAGTTTATAGGCTTGGATCATCGTTCCCATAGCTCCATCTAAAATTAGAATTCGCTTTTTTGCCTCCCTTATTAATAAATTTTCTTCCATTTTAAGTTTGTTTCTAAACCTATCCTGAAAGCCAGTAAAATTGAGATTGTCTTACGATCGTTCTCATCTTTCTCAATCACTAATGTTCTTGAGTAGGAGGTAGCACCCAGCCTGGCTGGGTTGCTAAGACTTCAAAGGGCCTATTCCCTCAGTCTTTCTGGATAAGTTCAACAAATAAAGCCTATTTTATATTACAATCAAAATTCCATTCCAATAAAAAAGTGATTGACAGAATCTATATTCACCCTAGCTCACCCCTGTGGCCAATTAAATCCTAAAAAAAAGTTTTGACATTCAATTCCACCAATTATTCTTTTTAATAAGAGAATGGAAAGTCAAATATTATTTTACTTTTGCGCTCTATGTGGAATAATTTGACTGCTTGCAACCACGAAAAAAAATGCTAAATCAGCATCCAGTGTCTACACTCAGTCAAAAAAATTTCACTTTTATTTAGATATAATAAGTTTAATTTATGGCATATTTATTCACCTCTGAGTCCGTTTCAGAAGGTCATCCCGATAAAATTTCAGATCAAATTTCCGACGCAATAATTGATCATTTCTTAGCTTTTGATAGAGAATCTAAAGTTGCTTGTGAAACCCTAGTAACTACCGGTCAGGTTATTTTGGCAGGAGAAATAAAATCTCAAGCTTATGTAGATGTTCAATCTGTGGCAAGGGATGTAATAAAACGTATTGGCTACACAAAAAGTGAATATATGTTTGATGCAGAAAGCTGTGGTGTTTTATCCGCTTTGCATGAACAATCTCCGGATATAAATCGTGGTGTAGATCGTGGAAATCCTGAAGACCAAGGTGCGGGTGATCAAGGGATGATGTTTGGATATGCAACCAATGAAACTGAAAACTATATGCCTTTGGCTTTAGACCTAAGTCATAAGATTTTAATTGAATTAGCTGCAATGCGCAGGGAGTGTTCGGATATTCCCTACTTAAGGCCAGATGCTAAATCTCAGGTTACAATTGAATATTCGGACTCTCATGTACCTCAAAAAATAACTGACATTGTTGTTTCTACACAGCATGATGATTTTGGGGATGAAAAAAGTATGACTCAGAAAATTCATAAAGATATTGTTGAGCTGCTCATTCCTCGAGTAAAGAGTAAGCTAAAGCCAGAGCTACAAAAATTGTTTGACGGGAATATTAATTACCATATTAATCCAACAGGTAAGTTTGTAATTGGTGGACCTCATGGTGATGCTGGACTTACCGGGAGAAAAATTATCGTTGACACATACGGTGGAAAAGGGGCTCACGGAGGAGGAGCTTTTTCAGGAAAAGATCCAAGTAAGGTAGACCGTTCTGCCGCTTACGCAACAAGGCATATTGCAAAAAATGTTGTTGCAGCAGGTGTTGCTGATCAGATTCTTGTTCAGGTTTCTTACGCAATTGGTGTTGTTGAGCCTATGGGAATTTTTGTGGATACTTATGGTACTGCAAAAGTAAATCTGACAGATGGCGAGATAGCGGAGAAGATTTCAAAAATATTTGATATGAGACCAGGTCTAATTGAACAGAGGTTAAAATTAAGAAACCCAATGTACTCAGAAACTGCGGCTTATGGACATATGGGAAGGAAAAACGAAACAGTTTCCAAATCCTTTCAAGAGGCTAATGGAAAAGAAATTAAGCTAGATGTGGAATTGTTCACATGGGAAAAGCTTGACTATGTGGATAAGGTAAAAGAAGCATTTGGGCTTTAAAATCCAACTAAGGAAAATATAAAAGGCTCCGAAATGGAGCCTTTTTTTTTTGCCAACAATTCAGGTGTTATGGTTTTTTTTTTGGAAGAGTTGAATACAGTAAGAATCCTTCTTTTCCCTTAAACCGGCACTGGAGAATATAGCCTCCAAAAGAATCCCTTGATTCAATGGACAGGACCTGGATCTTTTCCTTTTTAAAGATTTGGGATAAGTTTAATGTGGATTCAATATTCTTCACACTTAATGTTTTCCCATCGGAATTTGAAAGAATCTGTTGGATGGATTCATTTTCTCCATCTAAGGTAATTATCACAGCCTTACCTCCATTATTGCAATTCAAATTCCCCAACTGATCTTTTTCAAATAGCTCAAATTGAGAGGATCCTTTATCACAAATTTCATAAAATATTTGTGCGTCTAAGCTCATTCCTAGAAATAGTAACAAAATGGTAAAAATGTAATTTTTCATCTTTTTCGTTTTTATTCTTCCCCTCCTGGTAAGGATTGGATGGTCATTGAACATTCACCTTCACATGTACATTCTGCTGCTGGTGGATTTCCAGGAACCCAACGTTCTCTGCATTTTGCAGTAGGAAGATCACATGGGCCCGAACAATCTACCTTCATTTTGATTGGCTCTGCCCCTACAGCTCCTAAACTTTTTAGAAAGGCTACACTTTCCTTATTTCCATCTTCCAACTCAAAGGTATAAATAAGACCAAAATAATTTTCCTGTGTCAACAGATTGACTCGTGTAACCTTATAAGAATTGGTAGAAAAAACAGAAGAAATATGATCATTCAACTCATTTAAAAAGGTACCATTTTGAGCCAATAAATCATTAATCATTGCATGCGCATCCTCATCCGAAATAACCTTTTCTTCAGATTGTTCACCGACCAATTGAATCTCCAAATGGCAACTTTCGCAAGGGCATTCATAAATATTACTTCCTACTTGAATGTGTTTACATGACCCCTCTGGAAGACAGGACCCACCACAGGAAACAGCCCATTCCATACCTTCCTCAAAATCAGCAAAACTGGCCTTTTTGGTATTGTTTTCTTTTATGTTCACAGAATCCTTGGAACAAGAAAACCCCACAGAAATGAGCAGAACAATTAGCATTAAATTTTTCATAAAAAATTTGTTTTGATTAATTAATTTAATCGAATATAAACAAAATTAATACAGTAACGCCATTCTTATTCGTCTTCCAATTGAAAAATGTCTTCAACTTTTACTTCAAACACCTTGGCTAATTTTAAAGCTAATACTGTGGATGGGACATATTTGGAAGATTCCATGGCATTTATGGTTTGCCTACTAACGCCAATAAGTTTAGCCAAATTATCTTGGGTCAAATTCTTTATTGCTCTTTGTACTTTTAGGTTATTCTTCATCCTAACTGTCTTTTTCCTTTTCGTAATCCTAGATTAAAATGAATAATAAATAATACAAAAACCGAGTAGAGATTAAAAATCATAACATTTAAAAAGCTAAAGCTGTAAAATAATATCAGGCACAAAAACATTAGGATACTATTTACGAAAGTCGCCCAAAGCAAAGACTCCAATCTTTTTTGCGCGATGAACTCGTCCTCGTCTTTCTCTTTACTAAAGGTTAAAAGAACGCAGCCCAAAAGGATCATCACCCCTAAAATTTCATTGGTTAGGTTATCAGAAATCATATGAAAAGTGCTTCCGCTTTCCTTTGCCTTTTGATCGAAGATAAAATCGGTTTGAAACAAACTTGGTATTTCTACATCTAAAGCTTGCACCTCAAAATTTTGGAGAAGTGCAAAAAGACCCATTATGGAAAAGGGAATAAAAATCATCCAACCCCATAGCTTGTATTTTGCGGGTAATAAAAATCTTGTTTTCATAATTGTGAATAGTTTAATTACACAACAAACGTAATGAATTTTTTACTTAATGTAAAACAAACTTTACATATTGAGCCAAAAATAAAGCCCCTTATCTCACAAGAGGCTTTAAATCAATTACTTGAATTAATCCAAAATGGTCATCCAATTATACTTATCCTCTTTAACACCCATTCGGATAGCAGTTAACTCTTCTTTAATAGCCATTGCAAAACCATCTGCCGGAGTTTCTATTTCAAAATCCTCTCCTCTAAATCCTATTGTAGAGATTTGACTAACAACCGCTGCCGTTCCCATTCCAAATGCCTCTTTTAATCTCCCTTCCTTCAAAGCTGTCATTACTTCTTCAACTTTAATGGGTCTTTCCTCTACCTTAAGTTTTCCTCCGTCTTTTGCTAGGGTAAGTATACTATCTCTAGTAATACCTGCCAAAATTCTATCACTTAAAGGAGGGGTGATAAAAGAATCGTCGATTACAAAACCAATATTCATGGTTCCTGACTCTTCAATTAATTCATGGCTTTTATGATCTGTCCAAACAATCTGTGTGTATCCTTCTTTCTTTGCTTCATTTGTTGCGTAAAATGCACCTCCGTAGTTCCCTGCACATTTTGTGGAGCCAACACCACCGCTTGCACTTCGTGTATAAGTTTCTTCAATCTTCACTTTTACATCACCTGAATAATAAGGACCAACCGGGCTCATAATAATGCAAAAAGTATATTCTTCAGACGGTCTCGCTGCAACGAATTCTGAGCTACCGAACATAAATGGTCTTAAATAAAGAGAATGCCCCTTTTTTTTAGGAACCCAAGCTTTATCAATTTTAACCAATTCTGCTATTCCTTCTACAAACAATTCTTCTGGAAACTCAGGCATAAACATCCTTCTCGCCGAATGATTCAGGCGTTTGGCATTCATATCTTCTCTAAAAATACCCACTCTTCCATCCTGCATATAATAAGCCTTTTGCCCTTCAAATAAGGCTTGACCGTAATGAAGAGTATGTAGTGCTGGAGTAAATGAAATTGGGCCATAGGGTTTAATTTCAGGCTCTTCCCAGGCTCCATCTTTGTAGGTACAAACCAACATATGATCACTGAATTGGGTACCAAAAATTAAATTATCGAAATCTACATCGCCAATTCTTGAAGATTTTGCTTTAGTAATATTCATATATTTTTAGTCTCAGGGTGAATTAAGCAAAAAAGGTAGGGATTTGTATATTTGCTCCAATAAAATGAGAATAACAAAATGAAAAAAATTACTTTCTTTCTAGTTTCCCTTGCCATGCTTAGCGCTTGCAATAATACTACAAATCAAGAGGAGGAGAAAATCGAAACCGAAAATACTGAGATAACTGTTGACTATCAATATTATGGTGATACAATTTCAGCAGAGAATGCTATCGAAGCTTCTAAACTTTATGCTATGCTTGAAGGTCAAGACTCCCTAGTGGTTAAAGTAAAAGGGGTTGTAAATCAATCATGTGTAAAAAAAGGTTGCTGGATGAAAATGGATATTGGCGACGGAAAAGAAATGCGTGTTTCTTTTAAAGATTATGGATTTTTTGTACCAACTAATCTTGGTGGCGAAACTGCAACTATTGAAGGAATTGCCAAAATCACCACAACTAGCGTTGAAGATTTAAAACATTATGCAGAGGATGGAGGTCAAAGTGAAGAAGAAATTGCAGCGATAACCGAACCAGAAGTTGCAATTAGCTACGTTGCCACCGGTGTAATTATCGAATAAAACAGATTGATGTCTAAAAAACTGATCATAGGATGCTTCTTAATCGGAGCATCCTTTTTTTTGGCCTGTGAGCAAGTTATTGAACAGGAAACTAAAAGCATTCCCAAAAAGGAAAAGAAGCTGGAAATGTACCAAGACTCCGAATTGGCCTTGCTTATGCGAAAAATGTATAAGGATAATTTGGAGATTAGGGATAGTATAATTAGTGGGGAAATTCCTGAATCTTTTCCAGAAGACTTTTACAGCATCCATACAGCAAATGCTACAGAGCCCGAAAAATTAGATGACACCTTTAGAGCTTTGGCCGACACCTACCTTAATAACATGAAAATTATTACCAAGGCAAAAAATAGTGAAGAAGCAAAGGCTGCCTATAATAATATGATTAATACCTGTGCGAGTTGTCACACTTTGTATTGTCCTGGCCCATTGGCGAAAATAAAAAAAATGAAAATTCCCCTTGAAAACTAGGCAAATCGTAAAAACCAAT
Source organism: uncultured Cryomorphaceae bacterium (assembly GCA_937129395.1). Classification (GTDB taxonomy): domain Bacteria; phylum Bacteroidota; class Bacteroidia; order Flavobacteriales; family Schleiferiaceae; genus CAKZNE01. Next base: position 22,736 of record CAKZNE010000144.1, read on the forward strand.
GACGATTCTTCCACGCTATTTGTTCCGGAACTGAATCAACATTACCATTCCATCCATGGGGCCATTCAAGAATCGCAGCATGTTTTTATTGATGCTGGTTTTAATTTTAAGAAAGATTTTAACCCTTTAAAAATATTCGAAGCGGGGTTTGGGACTGGTTTAAATGCATTTATGACCATGCAAAACGCAAGATCTGAGAACCTTTCTTGTGAATATTGGGCGATAGAAAAGTATCCCCTTTCGGACCAAGAAGCCTCCCATTTAAATTACCCAAGTCTTTTGGATTCTGAATCTTCAACCAAACATTTCTTGGAACTGCATAATTCCTCTTGGGGAGAGTTAAATAAAATGCACGATTTTTTTCACCTTAAAAAAATCCAAGGTGATTTAAAAGAAATTGAACTACCAACAAATTATTTCGACCTTATTTATTATGATGCATTTGCCCCATCTTCGCAAGCCGATTTATGGACAATTGAGGTTTTTAAAAAAATGTACGACTGCCTAAAAAACAATGGCACATTGGTAAGTTACTGTGTAAAGGGAGATGTAAGGAGAAATATGGCCGCCGCTGGCTTTAAAGTAGACAAAATCCCAGGGCCGCCTGGAAAAAGAGAAATGGCAAGAGCCACTGCAATAAAACCCCAATCGGATGCTTCCAAATAAGTTTACCATTCGGGTTTATGGGCTCCTTGTCCACAAGGCCAATGTTTTACTTTCTAAAGAATATATAAAGGGCGAAAATTATATAAAACTCCCAGGCGGTGGTTTGGAATTTGGCGAAGGAGTTTTGGACTGCCTACAACGTGAATTCAAGGAAGAATTGGATTTGGACGTCACCGTAAAGGGTCATTTTTATACTACAGAAGGTTATTTTCCTTCTGCTTTCGACCCATCGATTCAGGTCGTTAGTTTGTATTATTTTGTTGAAACTGATTCAATTGAAAAAATCCCAATAAAAGATGAGTTCGAAACTCAAAGTCTTAAGAAATTTGGAGATCAAATCGTTTATTGGTGTCCAATAAATGAGCTTGATAGGCAGAACCTAAAACTTCCTATTGACAAAATTGTGTTGGAAAAACTAAAACGAGAGTCTTCTTTCAACTAATTTTTTGATCTCGGAATACATTTTTTTCGGCGACCATTTTTGCCAATCAAGATCATCGAGTTCCCCACCAGAAATTAAATATTGATCAACATTATAGTCCGTCATTTCTTGCAAAACATGTTCTCTGAAATTTATTAGACAGACCCAGCCTTCATCAAGCTCTTCTTGCCATTCTTCATAATACTCTGTGTCGCTTGCATGAAAATTTAGGATATTTTCACCAATTAGAATAAACTTATTCACCCCTTTCCACATGATAGGCTCCAAAATATCTCTTTTCAAAACCATTATATCATTGTGCAAGAGATCATTCCACTCTCCTATAAATTCCAAAACCGTGAAACCCTCTTCATAATCGGTAAATAATTGTTTTACGAATAAAGTTTCGGCGCCAAAAAAATCCCATTGAGGATGAATAATATGGTCGTAAATTTTATCAGTAAAATACACTTCGCTATTTTGGTATCCGTAAAAGGGCGACAATGAATCTTGGCTGGCTAAATAAATATGACGCCATAGATAGTGGGGCTCTAGGCTATGCATATGAAAAAGGTTGTAGAATTATAAACAAGGTGGGCTTTGATTTGTTTTACCTATTAAAACTATTTAATGAAAATACTAATTACCGGAGGTACTGGCTTATTGGGAGGCGAAATTAGCAAACAACTTTTAGCAAAAGGTCATCAGGTTGTTTTTCTCAGTCGAAACCCTAAAAAGGATTCTGCCATCCGTCAATTTAAATGGTTGCCAGAAAAGGGAGACTTAGACGTTGAGGCACTTCAAGGAGTTGATTGCATCATAAACTTGGCAGGTTCAAAAATAAACCACCGCTGGACTAATGAGTATAAAAAACAAATCATTAATAGCAGAACCGACTCTTTAAATACGCTTTATAAATTTTTAGACAAGGAAAAGAACCAAGTTAAATTTCTAATTTCCGCTTCTGCTGTTGGTTATTATCCTCATAGTTTTTCAAAGAATTATACCGAGGAAGATGCTCCTGGAGATTCGTTTCTTTCAGACGTTTGTGAAAGATGGGAGGCTGCGGCATTAAAAATTAATGAATTAAATATAAAAACCTCAATAATTAGAATCGGAATTGTTTTAAGTAAAAACGGAGGAGCTTTAAAGGAGATGTTAAAACCCTTTAAGCTTGGTCTAGGATCACCACTGGCAAATGGCGAACAATGGATGCCTTGGATTCATATTCAGGATTTATCCAGGATTTTCATTTTTATTGCTGAACATGAAATTCAAGGAATTTTTAATGGAGTTAGTCCGGAAGGAATCCGGAATAAAGATTTTAGCAAACTATTGGCAAAAGTTTTGGGAAAACCTTATTTCGCTCCTAATGTCCCTAAACTTGCTTTAAAAATAATAATGGGCGAATCTGCGGCCATTGCTTTACACAGCACAAAAGTGAGTTCTGAAAAGATCCAAAAAGCTGGTTTTGAATTTAAATTTGAAAAGCTAGAAACAGCCTTGAAAGAATTAATTTAGAAACAAAAAAAAAGCCCTGACAAAATCAGAGCTTTTAAAATATTATTAAGTAAGGCTTTTATAATGTGGCAACATGCTTAGTCAAAGTTGACTTCAAATTAGCTGCTTTATTCTTATGAATAACATTATTCTTAGCTAGTTTATCTAACATAGAAGCAATAGCCGAAAGTCTTCCTTCCGCATCCTTCTTATCCGTAGTCGCTCTCAGGTCGCGAATAGCATTACGTGTAGTTTTATGTTGGTAGCGATTGCGATCTCTTTTTGCTTCGTCGGATCTAACTCTTTTTAACGCTGATTTATGATTTGCCATATTCTTAAAACTTTAAAGTCTTGCAGCCCATAGGAGAGTCGAACTCCTCTTTCCAGGATGAAAACCTGGCGTCCTAACCGATAGACGAATGGGCCTTAATATTATTCCCCGTTTTTTTGGGACTGCAAATCTAATTCATTTTTTGATTTCACCAAACAACTTTTAAAAAATTCAATCAATTTTTTGCATGTTGGTATGAAAACGAAATCCGAGACTCTTAGAAGTGCCCAATTGTTGCTCATTATTAAGGGTTTGCAATTGTTTGACACTCACCAACATGGAATCCTTAAATTCTGGAACAGTAAGATCAAAATTCAATGCAAATATCATAGAGGTTTCTATAATATTTTTTATTTTTTCTGCATCCAAAACATCCTTGGTTACATCCCTATAAAGGAAACCCATTTGCCTCCTTCCTTCTACAAAAAAGTGTCCTTCATAGTTCACAAATATTCTTCCCAAAAGCACCCCTACATCATTTGCTCTGTTGTATCTAAAGCTATCTGCAAGGAAGTTGTAAATGTTAATCATCCCAAAATAAGCTCTCTTTTTATCCTGTCGGATATAATTGCTATTCCAAAGCGGATGACCTTTATCAAAGGTGAAAACATTTGAATGATGATTGAAATGCAAAACATCCCCACTAAAATATATTTGAGCTTCAAAAGCACTCTTATCCTTATAGCTAACTTTTACACTTTTATCTACCTCACCAATGGATTTGTCGAGGTTTTCCGAAATACATTTCAATTGTTTTTTCAGAATTGAGAACAACTCTCCACTTTTTCTAAAAACCTTTTGCTTGGAAGAGGATTTTTCCTGAAGGAGTTGCAAAATTTCCGGATTGCTCAAGGGTCTATTTTCCATTTTAATAGGCCTTTGCGAAAATCACCCTTTTGTTTGAAGGATTGCCTGAATATACACATACCCCAGCCTCTTCAATTGCATCCAAAGGAATACAACGAATTGTGGCTTTTGTTTCCTGTTTTATTTTTTCTTCCGTTTCTGCGCTACCATCCCAATGCGCCTCAACAAAACCGCCATCACCGTTTATTATTTCCTTAAACTCCTCCCAAGTATCAGCTTTATTCGTGTTTTTCGTTCTGTGATCAGCAGCTCTATTAAAAAGATTTTCTTGGATATCTTTTAAAGTCTTCGGAATGGCCTCAGCCAAATCGTCTAAGTTCACAATCGATTTCTCCAGAGTATCTCTCCTAGCCAATTCAATAGTATTATTTGCCAAATCTCTGGGTCCAATTGCAATTCTCAAAGGAACTCCCTTTAGTTCATATTCGTTGAATTTCCAACCAGGTTTGTGGGTATCTCTATTGTCAAACTTCACCGAAACTCCCAAGTTCTCCAGTTCGCTTTTTATTTCAAAGGCCTTTTCAGAAATCAAATCCAATTGCTCTTGTCCTTTATAAATAGGTACAATTACAACCTGATATGGAGCCAAGTGAGGAGGAAGAACCAATCCATTATCGTCAGAATGAGTCATAATTAAGGCTCCCATCAATCGTGTAGAAACACCCCAAGAGGTTGCCCAAACATGCTCCTTCTTGCCTTCTTTTGTAGCAAATTTTACGTCAAAAGCTTTCGCGAAATTTTGTCCCAAAAAGTGACTTGTCCCCGCTTGCAAGGCCTTTCCATCTTGCATCAAGGCTTCAATACAATAGGTTTCTACTGCACCAGCAAATCTTTCACTTTCGGTTTTTATTCCTTGAATAACAGGCATTGCCATAAATTTTTCGGCAAATTCGGCATAGACCTTTAACATCAATTCAGATTCTTGAATCGCCTCACTTCTGGTGGAATGTGCGGTATGACCTTCTTGCCATAAAAACTCAGCAGTTCTTAAAAATAAGCGAGTTCTCATTTCCCAACGAACTACATTCGCCCATTGATTTATTAAAATAGGAAGATCTCTATACGATTGAATCCAACCTTTATAGGTATTCCAAATAATAGCCTCGGAAGTTGGTCTCACAATTAACTCCTCCTCCAATTTAGCATCTGGGTCAACAACCAATTTTGTGGAATCGTCTGGGTCCGTTTTTAATCTATAATGAGTTACAACAGCACATTCCTTCGCAAATCCCTCAGCATTCTTTTCCTCTGCTTCAAATAGACTTTTTGGAACAAACAAGGGGAAATAGGCATTCTCATGTCCGGTTTCTTTAAACATTTTATCAAGCTGGGCTTGAATTTTTTCCCATATTGCATAGCCATAAGGCTTTATAACCATGCAGCCTCTAACACCAGAATTTTCAGCTAGATCAGCTTTAACCACCAGCTCATTATACCATTTTGAGTAATCCTCTGCTCTTGTTGTAAGATTTTTTGCCATTATAATTATTGGTATGGAGTTTGTTATTTTTAACAATGAACAAAACTAAATATTAATTCGCCCTTAAAAGTCCTCAGTTATGAAAAAATTTTTACTAATACCTTCCGCCCTTGTCCTGATCCTTACAGTAAGTTGCAGTAAAAATCTATTTGTAGCCAATAATTATGACGATGGAATTTATCATACACCAGCGCCAGAAGGAATAGAGATAGCCCCTGCTGCCGGCGATTTTTCATTAAGTAGCATTGAAAATCCAGAAAACTCAAACGAAACAATTACAACCAATCCCAACGCAAACCCAAATGATTTTGTAAGTCCACAGGTCTTTAATGATCCGGATAATCAATATTATGATAATAATAGTGGCGGAGATGTTATCGTAAATAACAATTACTACACACCTTCCTACCGCCAAGCAAGCAACACAAATTTTTATTGGAACAACAACGGCTGGGGATCTAATTACGGGTTCTCTTATGGCTACGATCCTTTTTTCTACAACCCCTGGGGATGGAGAAGTAGAGGTTGGGCATATAATTATGGTTGGGGATGGAACAACGGTTGGGGTTATAACAACGGCTGGGGATATAATAATGGCTGGGGAAATAACCGCTGTTGGAATGGTGGATGGGGCGGTTATAATTCCTATTGGGCCGGCTATTATGATGGGTATTACTACGGTGGTGGAAATAATTACCTTGGAGGAAACCGTACTTATGTTGGATTTATCCCAACCAAAGCCAGAACCAACTCTTACAGTAACAGAAATAGTGTTGGAGGGAGGAAATCTGGAAGAGCCAACCAAAATGGTAATTCTGGATTATCCGGAAGAGCACAATCAGTAGCTAGTCGAGGAAGAGACAATTCTGGTGGCCGTGTAATTGGAAAAAACTCTAATGGAGAAAGCCCAAGAACCAATACACTTTCAAGAAATTCAAGACTTTCAACCGAAAGACCTTCTACCAGTTTAAGTGGAAGATCCACAACAACTGATGCAACAAGGGCAACAAGAAACAGATCTACAGCCAGTGCTAATACAAGTTCAGATATTAGCAATGGAAGATCAAGAAGTCTGGCTACTAAATATTCTCCAAATGGGGTTAGAGATTTAAGCACCGGAAGAGAAACAAGTTCGCGAGGAACAAGAAGTACTTCTGAAGGGAACTTTGGCCGAGCAACTTCTAAAGATGATTATTTTAATCAAAGAAACAGAGCCAGCCAAGGAACTTCTGGAAGGTCTAATGATGACAGCAGAAATTCTAGCACCGCCAGAACTTCAACAACAAACAGAGGTACCTACAAACCATCTACTGGGAAAGCCAGAACTAATAACAGGACCTCAACAAACCAATCCAGAACAAATACGGAAAATGGATCTAGTAATACCAATTCTAGAACCAATACACGAACCAATTCTAGAAACAGTGCCAACCCTTCTACTAACACAAACAGTGGTAATACAAGAAGCAGCAATACTCGTTCACGAAGCTATTCTCCAAGCTCCAATAGAAGCAGTAACACGCAAAGAGATCGGTCTTCAAGTACAACAAGATCTAATTCTAATAACACCTCGACCCAAAGAAAGTCGAACACGAGTACTAGAAATGGGAACAGCTCAAACAGACAAAGCACAAGACAAAGAAGTTCTAGTTCAAATAATAGTTACACACCGCCAAGAACGAGAAAAAGTAGTTCTTCCTCAAACTCAAGCGGCAGCAGAGCCTCAAGTTCACGAGGAAGCTCAAGATCTAGTGCTAGAAGTTCTAGTTCTAGAAGCAGTAGCTCGAGCTCAAGAAGTAGTTCCAGTTCCAGAAGCAGCTCAAGTTCTAGAGGTAGTTCACGAAGTTCAAGAAGATAAAAAAACACAAAACAATCTCCATTATGAAAAAAATACTAACACTCCTATTTATAGGGGCTGCATTAAGCTCCTATGCCCAAACCATCGACGATATTGAGATATTTAATGTCAGGGATTTACATGGATCCGCAAGATTCACCGCCATGGGTGGAGCATTCACCTCACTAGGAAATGATATTTCAGCCATCCATATAAACCCAGCTTCAGCAGCCATTTACAGAAATAGCACACTTGGTTTTAGCCTTGGGTTTAATTCCAAAAATGCCAGTCAGAACAATTTTTTCAACGGTTCTAGCACTTCTACAGATTTTAATCTAAACCTTGAAAACATAGGTTACGTTGGTTCCTTTACTGAAGGGGCTTATAAAAAAGAAAAACGCTACGGCTTTGCTATTTCATCTCAAAAACTAGCAAATTTCAACCGTAGTTATTCCATTACAGGATCCAATACTTTAGGTGCCTTTGGTGAAGGATCATTAGCTGATTATTGGCTGAACAGAACTAATGCTGCAGGTGAGTTAACTGGTGCACGAGATTTAACCGAAGATGAGGTTTTTAATTTTGGAATGACAGAAGAATTTGCTGCTTCACAAGCCAATATTCTTGTTCCCACAAATGACCTATTTACTGATGTAGCATTTGGGACTAGTTCAGCGGGAAGATCAAACCTTAGGTATTTTAAAGACGAATCTGGGTCTCATAATGAAATTGCCCTAAGTTTTGGAGGAGAAGCTAACAAGAATTTTTTCTACGGTGTTTCTTTGGGTTTCCCAATATTATCCTACCGGATGGAGGATCAAATTCGTGAATTCAACCTTCCAACAGATACCATTCCCTTTGATGCTACTTCATACGAGTTAAATAGGACCAATGAAATTTACGCGAATGGTTTTAATATGAAATTTGGGATGATTTTTAAACCAACCCAATGGTTTAGGTTAGGAGCATCCTATCAATCCCCAAGCTGGTATAGTATTAATCAAGTTTATGAAGTAGATGTGCAGTCTTCATTTAGTGATGGTTACCAAGGAAGTAGCGAAATTTTATCCACAGGACAATATAATTATGGTCTAAGAACAGCAGCAATTTACAGAATAGGAAGCTCCATCGTTGCAGGTAAAAGAGGAATTATCAGTGTTGATTATGAGTATACTAACCCCAAGGGTGGCAAGGCATATGAAACTTCGAATTTTAGTTCTCTTTCCCAAAATGATTTAGAAGATAGTAACACAGATATTAATTCCCTAATGGTTTCAACCAATACCTTGCGAATTGGAGCAGAATTAAGATTAGGTCTAGTTTCCCTTAGAGCAGGTTATACTCAAAGATCAAGCATTTATCAAGACCCGGAAAATTTTAGAGGTCAACAAAAATCCCTGTCTGCCGGAATTGGCTACCAAAACAAAAAGTTTGGAATAGATATAAGCTATGTTAATTCCGAATATTCAAGACAAGATTATGTTCATCCATTTGCAGGCGATAATTTGGTAAATACTCAAAACATAAGCAACAACCTTGTTATAGGTACCAACATACGATTCTAAACTACGCTCTACATAGGCCTAATTCTAAACCCTCCAATTGGAGGGTTTTCTTTTGCTTTAACAATTTGAAGGTTCTTTGTTTTTGATTTTTAACTTAGCCCTTCAAAATATCAACATGAATAAAATTATTAGCCTTATTCTTGGCCTTTCTTTTTTTATCTCTTTTGGTCAGGATACTAAATCAAAAAGTGACCTTGAAAAAGTTGGATTATCCGCTTTAAAGTTTAGAAGTATTGGTCCCGCCTTTACCTCTGGTAGAATTGCAGATATAGCCGTAAACCCAGAAAATCATTCGGAATATTACGTAGCTACCGCCAGCGGTGGAGTTTGGAAAACCGAAAATCATGGAATAAGCTACAAGCCCATTTTTGATGGACAAGGCTCCTATTCCATTGGTTGTATAAGTATGGACCCATCTAATTCCAATGTTATTTGGGTTGGAACTGGAGAAAACAACAATCAAAGAAGTGTTGCTTATGGAGATGGTTTGTATAAATCTTCAGACGCTGGAAAAAGTTGGAAAAAGGTAGGTTTAGAAAAATCCGAACATATTGGTATGATTGCCATTAATCCTAATAATTCCAATGAAGTTTATGTCGCAGCTTATGGACCACTTTGGAGCTCTGGAGGTGATAGGGGGATTTACAAAACCAGCGATGGTGGTACTACTTGGACAAAAATCTTAGAAGTTTCTGAGAATACTGGTTTCAATGAAATTCACATGGACCCCAGGGATTCCAAAATTCTATACGCCACGGCCCACCAAAGAAGAAGACACGTTTGGACTTACCTTTCTGGAGGTCCGGAAAGTGCCATTTACAAAAGTACAGATGGAGGTGAAAATTGGAACAAACTTACAAAGGGAATTCCCACTGGAGATAAAGGAAGAATAGCATTGGCCATTTCACCAGCAAACCCCGATCGGATTTATGCAATGATTGAAGGTCATGGTGTTTATCGTTCTGATGACAGAGGCGCATCTTTTAGTTTTAAAGACAAATACAATACAAGTGGAAACTACTATGTAGAACTGATTCCTCATCCAAACAATGAAGATATTGTTTACAGTATGGACACCTGGATGCATTATTCTAAAGATGGAGGAGCAAGCTTTCAAAAAGTTCCTGAAAAATCGAAACATGTTGATAATCACTGTTTATGGATAAATCCAAAAGATCCAAACCAAATGATTGCCGGTTGCGATGGCGGTCTTTATGAGACTTATGACAATGCTGCGAATTGGCATTACAAACCAAATCTTCCAGTTACTCAGTTTTACAAAGTTGCTGTAGATAATGCCTTACCATTTTACAATGTATATGGTGGAACCCAAGATAATTTCAGTTTAGGAGGTCCTTCCAGAACCAAAAATGCACAAGGAATTACAAATTCCGATTGGTTTGTAACAAATACAGGTGATGGTTTTGAAAGTGCTATTGACCCAAAAAATCCCAATATTATTTACGCCCAAGCCCAATATGGCGGTTTGGTGAGGTTCGATAAAAAAAGCGGTGAAAGTGTAGGAATCAAACCTTCTCCAGAAAAAAATGAAGCTGCTTATAGATACAATTGGGACGCCCCGCTATTAATCAGTCCACACAATCACAAAAGATTATATTTTGCTGCAAATAAGGTTTTTAGAAGCGACGATCAAGGAACAAATTGGCGGGTGATTAGCAAAGATTTGAGTCAGCAAATTGATAGACACACCTTGCCATTGATGGGAAAAATATGGAGTGTAGATGCAATTGCCTATGATAAATCCACCAGTAATTATGGAAACATAGTGGCTTTAGATGAATCGCCATTACAAGAAAATTTACTTTTCGCTGGAACGGATGATGGCTTAATTCAGGTTAGTGAAAATGCAGGTGGAGATTGGAAAAAAATGGAAAATTTTCCCGGTATCCCCAAAAACACGTATGTCAATATGCTATTGTGCTCCAAACATGACAAGAACACTGTTTTCGCTGTATTCAACAATCATAAAAACGGAGATTTCAAGCCCTATGTTTTAAAATCAAATAACAAAGGATCGAGCTGGCAAAATATCGGAGCTTCCTTACCTGACAATGCAGCGGTTTATTGTATTGTTCAAGATCATAAAAACAAAGATTTACTATTTGTTGGCACCGAGTACGGCGTTCATTTTTCCATTAATGGTGGAAATTCTTGGAGAAAACTAGGCGCTGGGCTTCCAACCATTGCTGTTCGAGATATGGACATTCAAGAAAGGGAGAATGACTTAATTCTTGCCACCATGGGAAGAGGCTTTTATATTCTTGATGATTATTCTCTTTTAAGGCAACTATCAGATTCTATTATTGAAAAACAAGCCCATATTTTTCCCGTAAAAGATGGTTTAAGTTTTATGGAATCCTCTCCTCTGGGTTATGGCGGGGTTGGTTTTCAAGGGGCATCTTATTATGCCGAATCAAATCCAGCAACTGGGGTTGATTTCAATATTTATATCAAAAAGAGCCCTAAATCTTTAAAATCTAAAAGGAAGAAGGAAGAAAAGGAGAAAATTAAAAATAATGAGAATCCTAATTATCCAAGTGCCGAAGAGTTAAGAGCTGAAGACAGAGAGGAAGGCTCCTATTTAATATTTACCATTAAAGATGATACTGGAACTGAAATAGTTCGATTCACTAAATCGTATTCAAGCGGAATTAACAGAATAAATTGGGATGGAAGATTAAGTTCAAACGCTTACCTGAGCACAAATGGAAAGCCACAAACCAATCCTTATGGCGCAAACCTAGCCCTTCCAGGAAAATACAGCCTAAGTATTCATAGCAGTATTAACGGGAATATTAGCTCCCTAATAACAGATCATGATTTCAAAATAAATTGGTTGGAGGAAAACAGTTTGATGGCAAAGGATCGTCTGGGATTGGTTCAATTTCAATCAGATCTTGAAGAGGCTAGACGAAAAATCAGAGCTATATCTTCTTTTAAAAATGGATTAAAGAATCAAATTACAGATTTGAAAGCCAACGCTAGGAATACGCCAGGAGCAGATTTAAAATTACTTGAAAGGCTTCGAAAATTAGAATATTCAATTGCGGAAATAGAACAAAAATTAAATGGGGATAAGAGTTTATCGAAAAGAAATTACGATACCCCTCCTTCCCTAATGAATAGAATGAACAATGCTGTTTGGAATTCCTATTATTCTACAAGTGAACCAACAGGCGAGCAAAAGAAAAATTTAAAAATAGTAAACGAAGAAATTGAGGCCCTTCATTTTGAATTAAAGGCCATGAAAACAGAATGTAAGGAAATAAATGAAATCCTTGTAAAGGCTGGCGCCCCCTATCTAAAAGATCAATTACCAGATTTAAAATAAATTCCAGCTATGAGCCCTTAGTTTATTGCTGAGGGCTCATGGTTCAAATCGCATTATTATTACCTTTGCGAACTTGTTTACACACAATCCGTTATTGTGATTGTAAATATGATTCTTACGACTGAAAAAGATGACCTTGAATACAGAAAAAATTGAGAGTTTAAATAACTCGAACATACAGGATTTAAGCGACGAAATTGGGGATGATCATGTGGCGAGCAGTGCCGAAACCCCTCTTCGAAAGGATGCATTTGAAAAATCTGAAGTAGAAAAAATAGAGATTATCCGTGAGCATTTTGAAAAAATCATGGATACCCTGGGTTTGGATTTAACTGATGATAGTTTAAAAGGTACGCCCAAGAGAGTGGCCAAAATGTTTGTAAAGGAAATTTTTGGTGGCCTAGATCCAGCGAAATACCCTAGCACTAGCACCTTTGACAATAAATACAAATATGGAGAAATGTTGGTAGAGAAAAACATAGTAGTTTACTCTACCTGCGAACATCATTTTTTACCAATTGTTGGAAGAGCACATGTTGCCTACATATCTAACGGCACCGTAATTGGCCTCAGCAAAATGAATAGAATCGTAGATTATTATTCCAAAAGGCCGCAAGTTCAAGAAAGACTTACAAAACAAATAGTTCAGGCATTACAAGAAGCTCTTGGAACAGAAGATGTTGCTTGCGTAATTGATGCAAAACATTTATGTGTTAATTCTAGAGGAATCCGAGATATTGATTGCAGTACAGTAACTGCAGATTTGGGTGGTCAATTTAAAAAAGAAAGTGTAAAACGCGACTTCCTTGATTATATCAATATGAAAACTCAATTCGACGCTTAGTAAAACTGAGCTAATATTCTAAGAGCAATTAAAGCAAACTTGAAAATCTCAATAGTTTTTTGAATTATAAACTAAGGATTACAAATTGAGCCAAAATTAAAGTGATACTCCAATGCCTTCACTCGAAAATAACAAACTTTATATCAACAATTCTCTGAAAAGAGAGAAGGAATTATTTGTACCCCTACATTCACCTAATGTGGGATTATATGTTTGTGGGCCTACGGTTTACAGCGATGTACACCTGGGAAACTGTAGATCCTTCATCACTTTTGATATGGTGTATCGCTATTTAAGCCACCTTGGATATAAAGTGCGCTACGTGCGGAATATTACCGATGCTGGGCATTTGGAAAATGATGCAGATGAAGGAGAAGATAAAATTAGCAAAAAGGCAAGGCTAAATGATTTGGAACCCATGGAAATTGTGCAAACCTACACTTTAGGTTTTCATGATGTTATGGCCAAATTCAACGCCATTCCTCCAAGCATTGAGCCCACAGCGACAGGACATATTGTAGAACAAATAAACATGATTGAAAAAATCATGGAAGAAGGTTTTGCCTATGAAATTAATGGTTCTGTATATTTTGATGTAGAGAAATACAATGCCAACCACAATTACGGAGTATTATCCGGAAGAAAAATTGAAGAGTTAATAAGTGGAACTCGTGCCTTGGATGGGCAATCCGAAAAAAGAAGCCCCCTTGATTTTGCAATTTGGAAAAAAGCCTCTCCGAGCCATATTATGCGCTGGAAAAGTCCATGGAGCAATGGCTTTCCAGGTTGGCACTTGGAATGTTCAGTAATGAGCACAAAATATTTAGGGGAACAGTTTGATATTCATGGCGGTGGAATGGATTTGAAATTTCCTCACCACGAATGTGAAATTGCCCAAAACACTGCTGCCAATGGCAAAGAAGCTGTACAGTATTGGATGCATGGAAACATGCTTACCTTAAATGGAGCAAAAATGAGTAAGGCCACCGGAAATACTCTATTACCTGAGGAACTTTTTACGGGCAATACAGACAAACTGACAAAAGGCTTTGCGCCAAGTGTAGTTCGTTTCTTTATGATGCAAGCCCATTACGGCAGCCAATTGGATTTTAGCAATGACGCTCTGATTGCTGCCGAAAAAGGATTCAATAGATTAATGGAGGCTTACGAAAAATTAAAAAGTCTCAATGCCGGAGATGGCTCATCTGATTTTTCAATTAAAGATTGGGAAGGCCGTTGTTACAAGGCCATGAACGATGATTTTAATACTCCAATATTAATTTCCCACCTTTTTGAAGCTGCAAAATTTATCAATAGTTGCGCGGATCAAAATTCCCGTTTAAAGGAAGAGGATTTAGCTTCTTTCAAATTGATTTTGAAGGCATTTATCTTTGATGTTTTAGGTCTTGAAGAAATTAATAAAAGTGAAGGTGGAAACAAATTAGATGAAGTTGTAAAAATGCTAATTGGAATGAGAGCGCAAGCTAGAGCGGATAAAAATTGGGCTTTATCCGATCAAATAAGAGATCAACTTTCTAATTTGGGAATTTTATTGAAAGATGGAAAAGACGGAACTGATTATAGCATTGATTCATAATGTTTGGGGCAATATCAAAAGCATTTAAATTTTTATTTATCGGAATGGTAAAGCTGTACCAAATTACACTTTCCCCACTCCTACCCATGAATTGCCGCCACTCGCCAACTTGCTCACAATACACAATAGAAGCCATACAAATTTGGGGACCCTTTAAAGGTATTTGGCTAGGAATGAAAAGACTTTCCAAATGCCATCCATGGGGAAGCCATGGAATCGATCCTGTCCCCACCAAATCTCAAACTAAATAAATAATGAAATTAACAAAGTCCATTTTTGCAATTGCCACTATTGGTTTCCTTGCTTCTTGCCAAGAAAATCCAGATTCCGAAACTACAGATCCAAAGGATCAAGAAACGGTGGAAGTAAAAGAACCTTTATTATATGAAGGCGAAAAACATTTAAAAAATATTCGTCAGCTTACCGATGGGGGTGACAATGCGGAGGCTTATTTCAGTTTTAATGATGATCATTTGGTTTTTCAATCCAATGCCGAGAAATGGGGATTAAGTTGTGACCAAATTTTTTACTTTAACATTGATGGTGATGATTTAATGGAGAACAAACCAGAAATGGTAAGCACAGGGAAAGGCAGAACTACTTGTAGTTACTTTTTACCGAATGATGATATGATTGTTTATGCAAGTACGCATTTAGCAGATGACAATTGCCCACCTGAGCCTAGTAAATCTGAAGGTTATGTTTGGCCATTGTATTCTAGTTTTGACATATTCACCGCAGACCTTGATGGAAATATAGTTGACCAACTAACCAATTTTGATGGTTATGATGCAGAAGCAACAGTTTCTCCAAAAGGCGATAAAATTGTTTATACCTCAACAAAATCCGGAGACATAGAATTATGGACCATGGATATTGATGGCAGCAATAAAAAAATGGTTACCGATGAATTAGGCTATGATGGTGGAGCATTCTTTTCCCCTGATGGTAGCAAATTAATTTTTAGAGCTTCTAGACCAAAAACCGAAGAGGAGATAAAAAAATACAAGGATTTACTAGCTAAAGATTTGGTAATGCCAGCAAATATGGAATTGTTTGTTTGCAATGTTGACGGAAGTGAAATGACCCAAATCACTAAACTAGGAAATGCCAATTGGGCCCCATTTTTCCATCCAAATGGTGAGAAAGTAATTTTCTCCTCCAATCACCAATCGGATAGAGGTTTCCCTTTTAACCTTTTTATGATAAATATTGATGGAACAGGATTGGAACAAATCACTTTCGATTCTGCTTTTGATTCCTTTCCAATGTTCAGCAGAGATGGTAAAAAACTTGTGTTTTCTTCCAACAGAAACAATGGAGAAACAAGAAATACCAACTTATTTATTGCAGACTGGGTAGATTAATATCTACTTGGAACAGACATACAATATTTCGCCTTTTTGCAAGGCAAAACGTTCAGTTAATTCTTTTCCAATTTTTTTCTGAAGATTTACCTCATCAACCTTGAACCCAGACTCTTTTAAACGGTCTGGGTAATCAAGGCCATGTGCTCTTACATGATCGTATTGCCCAAAGCGCTTAATCCTTTCTTCTGGATCGGTAATGCTTGAGTCTTCATCTGTGATTTCCAAATTCCTATTTAATGGAACCTGCATAATAGCCAAACCACCTGGTTTTAGCACTCTGCAAAGTTCACGCATACATTGTTTGTCGTCATTTACATGCTCCAAAACATGATTGCAAAAAACAGCATCAAAGGTATTGTCTTCGTATTGGATATTATGGATGTCCATTTTCACATCGGCAATAGGAGAATCCAAATCTGCGGTTAAATAATCCAGGTTTTTCATTTTCCTAAATCTACCATAGAAACACTGTTCCGGAGCAATATGCAAAACCTTCCTTTCTTTGGTAAAGAAATCCGACTCATCTCTTAAATAAAGCCACATTAATCGGTGTCTTTCTAGGGATAAGGTGGAAGGAGCTAAGGCATTTTCCCTTTGCATTCCTTTATAACCGTAAGGCAAAAGCTTTTTGTATTTTTTACCATCGATAGGATCCTCAAATTTATCCCCTTTATAAAGTAAAGATAAAATGGGTCGAACCACATAGCTCAAACGAATCATTAATGGCCTTGGAATGGTATTTAAGGCAAATCGGAATATGGACTTTATCATTATTTTTCTTCTTTTATACCCAGAGCTTCATACACATAATCAAAAGTGGAAAGGATTTCTGGTTTTCCTTTTACAATGGCCACATCATGTTCAAAATGAGCGGCGGCTTTATTATCAACGGTGTTGATGGTCCAGCCATCATCGAGTTGTCTTACTCTATAAGTTCCTTGTGTAATCATGGGTTCAATAGCCAAAACAAGTCCTTCTTTTAAAACTTTTCCCTTGCCTTTTCTTCCAAAGTTTGGAACCTGTGGATCTTCATGTAAACTTTTTCCTAAACCATGACCAACAAGCTCTCTAACTACACCAAAACCATTTTTTTCAGCATGATTCTGAATGGCAAAGCTAAGATCTCCCAATCGGTTTCCAGCATGCATTTGCTCTATACCTTTATAAAGACACTCTTTGGTCACTTTTAGTAATTTCTTTATTTCTGGATCAACATTACCCACTTCAAAAGTATAGGCATGGTCGCCATAATAGCCGTTTAAAATAGAACCACAATCAATACTAACCACATCACCATCTTCAAAAGGCCTTTCGTTTGGCAAACCATGAACTACTGTTTGGTTTACGGAAATTAATAGGGTGCTAGGACAATCATATAGGCCTAAAAATCCAGGAATTGCTCCTTGATCACGTATATACTCTTCTGCAAGCTTATCTAATTTGTTTGGGATAGCTCCAATTTTAACTTCCTTGGCTAAAATTCCTAATGTGCGACTTACCACCAGGGCAGCTTCACGCATTAATTCTATCTCTTCGGGGGATTTGTATTTTATCATTAGAATTTGAAAAAACCTTTTTTCTTTCTTTTGTTTGATTTTGGATAATCTTCATTTGAAGGAGTATTTCCGCTTATCTTTTGATAAACTTCTCCCCAACCTATAAAGCCACCAACATTTCTGTCGTCAACAAAAATATCGGCATTAATTTTTCTGCTTTGTGTTTTCAGATCATACTCTTCGCCAGAAAAACTGCTGTTAACGGCATAAAACTCAATTCCATTGTCCGCGCAAAAATCAACCGCTTCTCTTAGTCTGGAACCATGTCTATAGGTCCATAAAACCAAACGGTGGCCATCGGATTCCAATCTTTTTAAAGTTTCAAATGCGAAAATCATTGGTTTCCCAATTTTCGGGTATTTATCTTCTACTACTGTTCCATCAAAATCAATGGCAATTATTTTAGAATTTTCTCCAATCATTGTGTTATCAGTATTGAATTACGGGTCATTTCTGCTGGTTTTGGTATTTCCATCAATTCCAAAATTGTAGGTGCAATATCACCCAAAACTCCATCTTTTATAGAATATCCCAAATTATTGCCAACTAAAAAACAAGGCACGGGCTGGGTGGTATGGGCCGTGTTCGGACTACCATCTGGGTTAAGCATACAATCAGAATTTCCATGATCTGCTATAATAATAAAAACATAGTCATTTTTCAAACCTGCATTTACCACATCCCTAGTGCATTCATCTACAACTTCACAAGCTTTAATAGCCGCCTTCATATCACCCGTATGTCCTACCATATCTGGGTTTGCGAAATTCAAGCAAATATAATCCACTTCTCCTTTTGCTAGTTCTGGAATTATAGCATCCCTAATATCGTAGGCGCTCATTTCAGGTTTTAAATCATAAGTAGCCACTTTTGGAGAGGGACACATTAATCGTTTTTCGCCTTCAAATTCCAATTCCCTTCCTCCTGAAAAGAAAAAAGTTACATGGGGGTACTTCTCCGTTTCAGCAATCCTTATTTGGCTTCTATGGTTTTCACTTATCACCTGACCTAAGGTTTGGCTTAAATTATCCTTTTCATAAACCACATGAACATTTTTGAAACTCTCATCGTAATTGGTTAGGGTAACATAATGTAAATCCAGTTTATGCATGTTTTGCTCATGGAAATCTTTCTGGGATAAAGCCATGGAAATTTGGCGTCCTCTATCCGTTCTAAAATTGAAACTAATAACGATATCTCCTTCTTCAATTTTGGCAACTGGCTCCCCCTTTTCCGTAATCACAGATGGTAAGACAAATTCGTCGGTTTGACCAGCATTATAAGAACTTTCTAATGCCTCCTTAGCTGAATTAAATTTTTCACCTTCTCCATTTACCAATAAATCGTAGGCCAACTTTATTCTTTCCCATCTTTTATCTCTATCCATTGCGTAATAGCGCCCGATAATGGATGCTATTTTGGTTGGGCTATTTTTAATATGATCCTCTAAATCCGCCATATATCCCAGGCCACCTTTAGGGTCGGTATCCCTACCATCCGTAAAAACGTGAACTGCAATTTTATTCAAGCCAAAATCTTCCGCAGCCGTGATTAAGCCTTTTAAATGATCAATATGAGAATGTACACCTCCATCGGACAATAGTCCCATAAAATGTACCTTTTTATTATTTTGTTTGGCTTTTGTAAATGCTTCAATCAGGGTTGGTTCTAATCCAATCTCCTTATTTTCTACGGCCAAATTTATTTTTACAAGATCTTGATAAACAATCCTTCCTGCACCTAAATTCATATGCCCTACCTCGCTGTTTCCCATTTGTCCCTCAGGCAAACCAACAGCCAATCCCGATGCCTCCAATTGTGCATTTGGATATTCGTGGTATAAAGAATCAATAAAGGGAGTATTTGCCTTATCGATGGCAGATACATTTTTATCCTTTGCTATTCCCCATCCGTCAAGAATAAGTAGTGCGACTTTTTTAGGCATTTTCAGCTTTTTGAAATAAGGGTGCAAAGATCATAAAATGATCTGGTTTATCTAAATAGGAAAATCGGAATTTTTGATATTGAATCATTTCAATTCCAAATAGTTGGACGAATACTAGCAAAAAATAAAAAAGGCCCTAATATTTAGAGCCTTTTTACAAATTATTAAAAAACTAAAATTCATTTAATGCCTGTACAGCTTGACTAATATTTTGTCTTACTTCAAGGATATCCGCTTCCATCATATAACAGGGAGCACAAATAATTTTGTTGGTCTTGTCGATGGAAATTTCACGGACTGTTTTCATTTCCGCATTAACTCCTATAGATCTCATACCTGAACTTATAGCTTCAATTTCATAAGGAGATTTTTCGGAGGTAGTTCCAATGCTCAAGCTGGTTTTTAATCCAGATTTTTCAAAGGCTTTCGCCAAAGTTGTAGGACTCATGCAAAGTGCTACAATAGGTTTTCCTGCTTTTTGAAATCCAACTAAAAAACTTTCTAAACTAGAATTAATCGTGGCATTAGGTCCATCAAAAGCCCATGTAGTAAAATTTTTGGCTGTACCAAATCCGCCGGGCATCATAAGGGCGTCAAAATCATTAATCTTTACATCCTTTAAATCCATTATATCACCACGGGCAATGCGAGCAGATTCCACTAAAACATTTCTACTTTCTTGCATTTCTTCACCATTGAGGTGATTCAAAACGTGATACTGGTCCAGATTTGGAGCCATGCATTGATACGAATGACCTTCTTCTTTTATCGCTAAAAGACTTAAAACCGCCTCTTGAATTTCTGTTCCATCATAAACTCCACTGCCATGAAGTAAAACTGCAATTTTCATTTTTCGGAATTAATTTAGTTTGTCCAATAATTGCTCAGTTGCCTTCATATTCATCTCCTTTTCCTTTCCTTTTCGCAAAGCAACCATAGCCGATTTCCTGGCTTTATCCATTTGCTTTGTTTTAAAATATAAATGAGCAAGCGTATCTATATAGTAAGGATTATCATCAATATCAACTGCAGTTTCCATTGCTTTAATTGCCTTTTTCAAAAGCTTTTGATCGTCTGATTTTTCATAGATGGTCCAACATATTGAATTCATAGTTCCTGGATTAGCTTGGCCGTCATCTGAAATTTTATAGGCGAAATCTATCAATTCAGACCATCTCTTGGATTTAAAATAAAAACCAAAAAGGCTATTATTCCTCATGTCTTTATCCTTAATACCCATTTCGTCCATCAAGGATTTTAAAACTTTATCACCATCTGCAAGATCCAATTTAACTAAAGAATCTGCTTTTAATCCGACTAATTTTTCCATTACTCCCTCAATTTCAGACTCAGGGTATAATTTTTCCAGCCTGCTTTTATTTTTTAAAACCCAATTCAATTTATTATGCTTGTAACGCGCCAAAACTGAAATCACACCCCAATTCACCTCATTAAATAGTTCCTCCTGTTCTTGAGATTCTAGGTATTCATTTATCATTTCCACCTTGGGTCTGCTGCGTTTCCATTTATCTGAAGTATAGGAATTTTTGAAAAAATCCGGATAATCCAAATCCATATTGGAAGCTTGGATATTGCTAAAAGGCTTTAGTTTATTAGACGCCACCTCCTTGCACCATTTTAAATAACCTTCCTTTTTTGGGAATCCTATTTGTTTGGTCAATAAAAGTCCATCCGAACTTAAAAACAAAGTACTTGGGTAAGCATTAACCCTAAATTTCATGGCCACGGCAGGACCTTCCCCTTTTTCCATATCCAATTTATAGGCGATAAAGTTTTTATTAATGTAAGCCGAAGCTTTCTCATCCTGAAAAACCTCTTTATCCAACATTTTACAAGGCCCACACCAATCTGTAAAGGCATCTATTAATATTGGTTTTTTTAATTCTTTTGCCTTTGCCAATAGAGATGCAAAATCCCCTTTATGGAAATCTACCTCAGCTTGAAGCTTTTGGCTCGAAATCAGAAAAACAAGGCATAGCCCGATTGATTTTAAAATATTCATTCTTATTTATTTAATCGATTTAATATTTTTTCACTTTTCAATTCCCGTAATGCATCAGATGCAATCCACTTTGCACTAGCAGAATCTTGATCTACTAATCTATAACATAATTCAATACAGGGTTCATACAAGTTCTTTCTCCGTTTTCCTATTTCACGATTAGCCCAATTCACTGATTTTTTCACAAAATTTCTTTCGTCGGAAGCGTATTTCTCTAAAAAAGGGAAACAGTTTAAAAACAATTGATCTTCTGCTTTTTTGTGGTGAACCGTTAAAACTGCCAAGCCTGCAAAACCAGCTCGTCTTTGAAATTCTCCTTCCCAATCAAACCATTCTATAATTTTATCCCAAATAAAATCCGTTTTGCGAAACAAATTAATCATGGCTTGATCGCAAACATCCCAAGAATAAAAATCGCTTACCCATTTATCAGCATTTTGGGCTGTAAAAGTTTTTGGATCGGCAACCAAACTTGCTAATAGTTTACATTCATGTGGACCTTCATCCCACAAGTGCATTGCCAAATCCGTATCCTTTCCAATTTTTTTGGCCAAATCACGAATCAAAGGCATACTAACTCCAAATGCTGAAGAATCATCAATTTTAAAATGGGCAAAACCTTTTTTATGATTCTTGGAAGCGAGACCTTTTAAATCTTCAACTATTTCGTTTACCGTTTCCTGCATTAGCTTAAAAGAAAACTCATATCTCCTGGAGCATATTCTTTTGCCTCTTCACCTTTCGCAAAAAGGCGGGCGTCCAATTTTCCTTTTAATTCAAGCTGATTATTTTCAAACCTCAACCAACTTCCTTCTCTTAAACCAATTACTTTTTGATCATTATAATGATGAAACTCCCCAATCCTAGTGGCTCTCGTTTCCCCTTGGTGTTTGGAATTTGGGTCTGGATCCAAATAATGGGGGTTAATATTAAAAGGAACAAATTGCAAGGCTTCAAAACTTGGTGGGTAGGCAATAGGCATATCATTGGAGGTGCCAATGCTCATTCCTGTAATATTGCTTCCAGCACTTGAACCCATATAAGGTGTTCCGGATTTTATCACTTTTTTTAACACTTCCATCAAACCTAAATCGTAAAGAGTTTTTAGCAAAACGAAGCTATTTCCCCCACCGGTAAAAATTCCAGTTGATTCTTCCAGGGCTTTTTTAGGATCCTCAAATTCATGAATTCCTTTTACCGTTTTCCCGATTTTAGCAAATGCCTTTTTCGGATATTCTGTGTACTCATCATGGCTAATTCCAGAAGGTCGAGCATAGGGAATAAAGAGAATCTCATCCGTGTCTTTATAGAATTCCTTCAATTCATCCAACAGATATTCCATATAGCCGCTACCATAAATTTTGCTGGTGCTAACAATTAATAATTTCATTCTTTTTCCTTTTCAGTATCGTTAATGATGGCTGTCCAAATTCCCATTTTAGTGCCATCCATTCTTGTCCAAATTGGTCTTACAATCCCGTCGTAAGCATCTATATTGTTATAATCTCCAAAGAAAACTTTAGTATTTGGAGTAAAAGGCTCCTCGCTAATTTTCATATTCTCCCAAGTTTCCCCACCATCTTTACTTATAGCCATATAAACATCTGTTTGAAGATCATCATAATGGCGTCTATCATAAAACACGCTGTATAAATATCCAGTTATCGGATCGCAAGAAGTCCAGCAAAAAAACTGGTCCTTTTTACTTTCATCATCGTTGATCTTTTTGGCTTCAGACCAAGACACTCCTTTGTCCAAACTTTTAGAAAACCAAACATCATAATCTCCATTTCTATTATCTACCCATGTAATATAAATGCTTCCTCGGTGTGGACCTTCACTCACATCACAAACGGTTATGGGCATTCCATTGGCTCTTTGTAAACCTGGAATTTCTATTTCCCAGCCTCCAAAATGTTGGGCAATAACCTGATCCTGTTCCAACCAAGTTTGACCGTCATCGGTAGATTTATCAAAAAATATTTCTCCTTTATTAGACCATGCCACATAAATATCCCCTTCCGGAGAAACTGCAGGAACCGCCCCTTCTGTGGTGTTATCATCATCCAAACATCCTCCAGGAATTTCGCTTATATCAATCGCATCCGACCATGTCTCTCCTTGATCCGTTGATTTTGCAAACATGATATTGCTTTCCATTAGGCTATCCGAACTTCCATATTTGTCGAATTGTGTCCAAGTGCTGTAAATAGTCCCCGTTTCCAAATTCGTTATAGCCCATTGCTTATCTTGATCTTTTGGATGATCCAGCCCCATATAGCCTCCGTCATTCCAAGATTTTCCGCCGTCATCACTTCTTTGGCAAACAATTCGGTCCAAGATTTCCTCACTTTTCCAGTTTTTTCCTGTGGGATCGGAAAGATGTAAGAAATAGAATTCTCCTTTATTCCCAGCAACTAAAACCGGATCTCCCCAAACGCCATAGCTCGATTTCAAGGTGTCATTTGTCCAGGTTAAACCCCCATCTTCAGAATAAAATACTTGATCTAAAATGGCTGCAGCCAAAATAATATTCGGATTTTTCTTATTTACAGCGATGGATGGTTCGCATAATCCACGTCTTTTTATTTCTGAGCTTCCAATTTCAATATTCTTAAATTCTTGAGCTAAAAGTGCTTGAGTAAAAAATATCGAAATAAGTAGTAATCTAAATTTCATCTGTTTAGTTTTATGATCTATTAGCAAATCCCTTTATTTGCTTTTTATAAAATCTACAAGTCCTATAAATTTGGCTAAAGCTACTAAAATGAAGAGTTTTAAAATAGTAATCTTATTGATTATTGCCTACATGAGTATGGGATTTTCGATTCACCCATTCCATGCCTCCATAACTGAGTTAAAATACAATAGTGAGCATCAATTATTAGAGGTTACCGTCCGACTTTTTACAGATGATTTGGGAATGGCCATTGGCGAGGAGATTTTGATTGGAAAAGAACAAAATGAAAATCAATCACAAAAAATTAGGGATTATGTTCAGAAAAATTTAATAATCGGGGATCCAAGTCAGGAAAAAGCATTGCAGCTTTCTGAGGTGGGACAAGAAACCGAATACGACATAAGCTTTGTATATTTTGAGATACGGGACTTTACACTTTCCGAGTCGTATGAAATTAGCCAAACAGTATTGTTTGATCAATTTGAGGATCAAGCCAATATTGTTAATCTCATCGTTGGAAAAGAAACTTATTCAGATTATTTCACTTCGTCTTCAGCCGAAAAAACCTTTGCCATAGAATGAGCTCATTTAATAGTTATTTACAACTCGGATTTGAGCATATTCTAAATATTGAAGCTCTGGATCATGTCATTTTCATTATTGTTTTATTGGCAGCACATCGTCCTCGACAATGGTTGAAAATGCTTATTGCTGTTAGCCTTTTTGGCATTGGACATTCTCTTTCTCTTACCATGGCCTCATTTGACATGGTTAGCATTGACAGTGAATTAATTGAATTTTTAATCCCTTTAACGATTTTGTTTACGGCCATTTTAAACCTAAGTAAATTCGGTCCAAATCCAGAATCAAAAGGTAAATATTGGATTTCCATCTTATTTGGGATTATTCATGGTTTGGGGTTTTCCAACTATTATGAAATGTTGGTAATGGGAGAAAATAAATATTGGTCGGCTCTACTCCCTTTTAATCTAGGTATTGAGCTTGGACAAATTCTAATTTTTGCAATTTTCCTTATTGTCATGTTTTTCGGCCAGGTTCTGATGAATATAAAAAACAGAGATTGGAATATTTTCTTTTCAGGATTGGGTTTTGGCCTGGCCTTGGTAATGATGATTAAAAACCTTCCTCCTATTTTCGGATAATAGGAATTTCAACAGGGCTTTTCAAGCTTTCTTAAACGGCCACTAAAATTTTCAAACATTCATTTTTAGAAGCTATATTTACAGGCATTTTACTAAATCGATTTATTTAATGATTCAAAAATTATCCTTTTCACTTGCTCTTCTTTTTACAGCAACCGGCCTTATTGGTCAGAATACCAACCAGAGTAAATTCAAACAACTCTATGAAGAATTGCCAACACCTAATATGTATAGAACAGGTGGCGGTGCTCCAGGTTCTTTTTATTACCAGCAAAAGGCAGATTATAAAATGGATATCCGCTTGGATGATTCCAAACAAAGAATTTATGGTGAGGAGGTAATTACCTATACCAACAATTCTCCAGATCCTTTAGAATATTTATGGATTCAATTGGATCAAAATATGAGAGCTAAGGATAGTGAGACTCAAAAGATTAAAACTGGAGGAATTAGTAAATCTATGTCTCATGGCAACCTAAAATACCTTTTTTATGATTTTGATGGAGGTTTTAAAATTGAGCATGTAAAAGACGCCAATGATAAAGGCATTGAGTTCTTTATCAATAATACCATGATGCGTATTAATTTGGATAAACCTTTAATGAAAGGAGAATCTAAAGTTCTAAAAATTAAATGGTGGTATAATATCAACGACCGTATGAAAATTGGTGGCCGTTCTGGTTATGAATATTTTAAAGATGAAGACAATTACCTCTATACCATTGCCCAGTTTTTCCCAAGAATGGCAGTTTATAATGATGTAGAAGGATGGCAGAATAAACAGTTTTTAGGACGTGGAGAATTCACCCTTCCTTTTGGGGATTATGATGTAAAACTTACCGTTCCAGCGGATCATATTGTTGGTTCAACGGGTACCCTTCAAAACCCAGATGAGGTGTTAACTGATGAGCAAAAAGAACGTTGGAAAAAAGCGCAAGAGGATACCGAAAACCCAGTTTTTATAGTAACAGAGGACGAGGCTAAAAAGGCAGAGAAGAAAAAAAGCTCAAAGGAAAAGTCTTGGCATTTTAAGGCAGAAAACGTGAGGGATTTTGCCTTTGCTTCCTCTAGAAAATTTATTTGGGACGCCATGGCAGTGAAATTTGGAGACCGCACCGTAATGGCCGTTTCTTATTATCCGAAAGAGGGAAATCCTTTATGGGAAAGATATTCCACAAGAGTTGTGGCCCATACCTTAAAAGTTTACAGCAAATACACTTTCGACTATCCTTACGAAAAAGCCATTTCTGTGCACACCAACAGAATAGGAATGGAATACCCAATGATCTGTTTTAATGGCGGAAGACCCGAAGCAGATGGAACATACTCCAAAGGGACCAAATATGGAATGATTGGAGTAATCATCCACGAAGTAGGACATAATTTCTTTCCCATGATTGTAAATTCGGATGAAAGACAATGGACTTGGATGGATGAAGGTTTGAATACATTTATTCAATATTTAACAGAAGTGGAATGGGAAGAAAACTATCCTTCGCGAAGAGGACCAGCTTATAAAATTGTTCCTTATATGAAGGCTGAAAAAAATCTTCAAATGCCGATTATGACCAATTCGGAATCCATACTGCAGTTTGGAAACAACGCTTATGGTAAACCGGCTACGGCTCTAAACATACTTAGGGAAACAGTAATGGGAAGGGAATTATTCGATTATTCTTTTAAGATTTATTGTAAACGATGGATGTTTAAACATCCAACACCAGCAGATTTTTTCAGGACAATGGAAGACGCTTCCGGAACAGATCTGGATTGGTTTTTTAGAGGTTGGTTTTATACTACCAACCACACAGATATTGCCCTTAACAATGTAAAATGGTATCAGTTTGACAGTGGAAATCCAGATACAGAAAGCAAAATGAAAAGGGATGCTGCTGAGGAAAAAAGGGATAGCTTTATTGGAAACAAAAGGAATAAGGAAGAATTTAAAGGAAAACATTATTCCGATGAATTCCCTGAAATGAACGATTTCTATAACAAAAATGATGATTGGACTGTATTTAAAGCGGATAGAAAAAAATACGATGCCTATTTAAAATCATTGAGTGATGAAGAAAAGAAACTTCTTAATGGCGGCTATAATTTTTATGAAGTAGACTTTTCAAATATTGGAGGGCTTGTAATGCCGGTAATTATCGAATTTACTTTTAAAGATGGAACCAAAGAAACAGTTAAACTCCCTGCTGAAATTTGGTTGAAACATGAATATTCTTTTACCAAAACATTTGTTTTTCAAAAAGAAGTAGTAAAAATGGAATTGGATCCATTCTTAGAAACTGCTGATACCGATAGAGATAATAACTTCTGGCCTATACAACCCGAAGCAGATCGTTTTAAGCTTTATAAAAATAAGAGTAAAGGAAAAAGGTCTTCGAAAAATCCAATGCAGAAAGCAAAATAGCTTGATGTTAAACTTCTTAAAGGCCAGCAATTCGCTGGCCTTTTTTGTTGGAAAGTCTTTTTATAAAATCAGGCCGCTTAAAATAGCTAAGCTAGCACTTGTACTAAGTTTATGGCGCAAACTTAGCACACTGATAATCAATAATATCACAAAAAAATACAGCTTTTTGAAAACTATCCTATGAAATAATCGATAGCTATATTTCGTGATTCAAAAAAAGTTTTGCGCGTTCTTTTTTCTTGATAAAAAATGAACCAAAAAATCAAGACTGAATTTCCTATCCTTAAAAACTACGAGCCCCAATTCTCTCCCGCGATAAGAGCCACGATGTTCAACTGATCGCTC
>CAKZNE010000145.1 GCA_937129395.1 uncultured Cryomorphaceae bacterium
AAGGCCTATCCAACTGTTCCGCCCAAGGTTGAATATTCATTGACCAAGGTTGGAAAAAGTTTAAAACCTGTAATTGATAGTATTTCCAACTGGGGTAAGTTTTACTCTGAATCCCTGGATGTGAAATGAAATATAAAATGGCGAAATAGGTAATAAAGGTTGAAATTATTGCAAGTTGAATGGCTTTAATTTGGTAACAATTCGTTTCGACGTTAATTTAGTACCAGTTTTAAGTTTCATTTGAATTTCCCCCTAAACCAGTTGTGTTTTTCCAGTTGTCAATGCCACTTCCAGTTGGGTTTTTTCTTTTGGATCGGGCGTTAATTTCCAAAGGCCTTTCTGTTTTACCACTCCAAAAACTCTTAATAATTAAAGGGCCTATAAAGGGGAGAAACCAAATGAGCTTTTTATGAAACTCTCGTCTTTCCTCCTTTAAATAAAGGGCAGAATTGATTCTTCTTCCAAAAAACAGATTGAGAATTATATAAATGCCAACTAGGGCTGGTATAAAAAGGAATAAATTCATTTAAGGAAGAAAGTTGAATTAACGAGGCCAAAATTGTTGTAGGAGATTAATTATTTAGAGGATGGTCCAATTATAAGTTTATTATAACCACCATTTCCAACCTAATTTAACTTCCGATCGGGAAACATCATTTCCTAAGGTCCCATTGTCTTGCATTTGGGTACTATTATAAGAAAGATACACTCCAGAATCGTGATTGATGACAAAATCAAAATACACGAAACTCGGGTTTTTGTAGCCGTCAATTTTCTGGGTTAAAGCTTCATAATCATCCGTAATCTTTGGTGTATAATATGTGAAATCATAACTGCCAATAAAATTGAGAACAAAATCCCCAATTCCATAGTCTAGAAAAATACAAGGGCCAGCAGTCCAATTCCAACCCGAAG
This sequence comes from uncultured Cryomorphaceae bacterium, assembly GCA_937129395.1. Lineage (GTDB taxonomy): Bacteria > Bacteroidota > Bacteroidia > Flavobacteriales > Schleiferiaceae > CAKZNE01. Next base: position 916 of record CAKZNE010000145.1, read on the forward strand.
GTTCTTGCCATCTTATTCCCTCAAAAAAGTTTCCTTCTTCATCTGCGAATAGGGGAACATCAACTATATAATCTGCAAAGCTCCCACCCAAACCAAAACAAAAATTGTCTGAAGCAAAAACGTTAATTCCGATTTTATGCCAAGTAAATCCTGTTAAATCTATTCGAGCATCAAGGGCGGTTTCATCAAAAAATTCCATGCCTTTGTTAAAAATATCCAAGGTCCATTTCATCTCTAAATGGTAGCGAAGTGCCCCTGGCGTGTAGTCAGTGTGGCCAACATCCATACCCAAACCAAAATAGGCACCATGTTTTTCGCCAACTTCAAAGGTGCTCGTAGGATGGTTAATTGTTGTAAAGCCAAAATGATAGCCGACATAGGTGGCATCATCCGAAAGATGACCTGAAAGCTGGGCCTTAACACCAAAGGTTAAAACTAGAAAAAGTAGGGTTGAAATGGTTTTTAGTCTGTTCATTATTTTAGTTTGATTTAAAATTATGTTCCAGTCTTGGTTGATTTGGATTTACAATCTAAAGTTTTCACTTCAAAACCTCATTGTTTTGAATGAATATTTTTTTCTTCAGTCGTTTAGTGCAAGCTTATTTGTATCCAGAACAATAATCTAGGTTGGAGTTCAAATGTAGGTAATGTCAAATCTCCTGGTCTCTGATTTTAATTGGGAAGAATTAAACCAGGGGCAATCTTAAAGCTAAACTCGTATTCCTTTAGTTTGGATTTTGATCATTTTCCCCTATTTTATTCATTAAGGATTTCATTAAGTCAAGTACTTCCTTTGCGGTTTCTGGATCTAAAAAATTACCATCACCTCTAAATTTACCCCTCGCTCCTTGAATTAGCAATTTTGAAGTTTCAGGGATTTCTTCCTGCAATAAGGTTTTTAGAATAAGACCTAAGGAATCATATGTTTTTTCACCCATACCCGAAGCAACAATTAAGGCTAAGGGTTTAAAGGACAAAATCGTTTCCGAAACCGTCCATTCCAAAGCGGTTTTTAAAATTGCTGGCGGACTAAAGACATATTCTGGGGTGCAAATAAGAACTCCATCGGCGTTTTGAATTTTTTCAAAAAAGCTTTTTACATTAGGTGGAAATGCTTCTCCTTCCTTTAAGTTTGGGTCAAAATGAGGGAGTTGGTCAAGATTTTCATAAATCTCAATGTTTAATTGATTTTTAAAATTCTCTTGGATAAATTTCAGGATTTTCCAATTGCTTGAGTTTTTTCTAGTGCTACCTGAAATTGCGAATATGGACTGCATTATAATCTTATTTGTTTCAAATTTATCAACTTTCTAAATCTTGGGTTTTTTAAACCTAAATTCTGTACCACAGTCCTTACAACCATAAACTGATTTGAAATAAATTGGAAAAACCGCTAGAAGGAAAGTTAGCAAGAGGGATAATATTCCCTTTAATCCTTTAAATGATTTAAAGTTGGTAATTAAATTTTGAGACTTACAGTTTGGGCATTGTAAAACTTCATCTTCATTCATAATTGGAAGACTTTCAATTTCTTCCAATAGTCCAATGGCTTTCTCGTAGTCTTCTGTTTTAACTTTTAATTTCATACCATGCACCGCGAAACTATTTAAGGGTGCAAGGTTTACCATATGCTCATCGAAAATAACACATTCCAAGCCTTCACTTTCCAATTTTGATTTTAATAAATGGGCCTCAATGGAGTTGTCGAAGGTTTTTAAAGTGGTGAAGGTCATAATTTAAGTAGAGTAGATTGCTTGCCAAAAGTTTGATGATTTCGGTATTAATAAGGAAATTTTAAGTGTAATTCGAATCGATAAATCTCAAGTATAACTTTTCCACCTTTTCCCTAGCCCATGGCGTTTTCCTTAAAAATGTAAGACTCGATTTAATACTGGGATCTTTTTTAAAACAATTGATATTTATTCTATATGAAAGGTCTTCCCAACCATAATGATCAACCAAATCCTCCAGAATCTTGACCAATTTGACACCATGCAAAGGATTGTTTTTTTGTTCTTTAACTTGATTATTTTCCTTTTCCATTTTTAGAAATATGATTGTATTGGTCAACTGTTTTAGTGGGGCACTATAAATTTTAATCCTTTTTAAAAACTCTCTTCCGAATCCTGCTTAAAGTTTCGGGCTTTATTCCTAAATAACTTGCAAGTTGGTATTGTGGTACTCGATTTATTAAACTCGGTCTATCTTTTAATACTTTCTGGTACCTTTCTTCGGGACTTAATTTCAAAAAAATGGAAATTTCATTTTGCAAGTTTCCCATCATTTGCTCCATCCCTTCTCTGCAAAAGGTTTCAAAACGAGGAATTTTTTGGTAAAGATCTTTT
>CAKZNE010000146.1 GCA_937129395.1 uncultured Cryomorphaceae bacterium
TGTCTGAATTAAAAATGGGAATTTATGTTATTAGGGCTTTTTTATCAAGTGGAGTGGTGGCTAGTCAAAAAGTTATTATGATGTAAGCCCCACGCCAAAAGATCTATTTTGAACTCATTAATCTTTTTAATTTGATTTATTCTGGGTTTAAGGAAGGCAAATTCTCCAAGGACCAAATATTGAAATTGATCAAATGGGGTATGAGCTTTAGGGTTTGTCGGATGAGGAATTTGCGGTTGTTGAAAGGGGTAGGGGTTTTTTAAATGGGTTTATTTATTTTGAAACCCTTTCATACAGCTTAATATCAATGCCTTCATTTTCTATAAGTAATTTTGACGGAGACTATTCTAGTTTGTTTAATTTTTTCTTCTGAAGCCAAAGAAATTAGCTCTGAAAAATGGTTGAGATTTATTTTGCACCTAATCCATATCAATGTTTAAACCTGTCGAGAACAAATTACTAGTCTTGTTGCGTTGCGAGATAGCGTTTTTCCCATTCTTTTGGGTTTTTGATATTGAGGCCATCATCAATGTGTACAGGATCTTGGGTTCTAAAATCTCCACCCCATCTAAGGTCTTTGTCCTTTCGAATAGCATTAATAAAACCCGCTACGCTTGAGTCCCAATGGGCTTCGTTCTTCCTTTTTAAATATTTCGAATTTGCCCATCCTCCAACAAAAACAATATTCATATCGATTGCATGTCCGGCCATGTGGTTGGATTTTTTAGCTGGCTTTACAATAGCACCAGCCACTTTTGCATTTGCTCGCCATGAACTCGTAATATGAATCTTCACCTTGTTTAGCTTGGCATATTGATTTATTTTAGTGAGGGAGTCAATAAAGTTAATATCTGCTTTTACCTTTTTACCTTGAAAGTTGGATGCGGAAAAATCGACTAAAGAATTGGCAACATCCGCTGTATCAGCTTTGGAGTTTTCGTGCCAGTTTGCGCCAAATTTTTGTCCAAGGATTTTACAAATTTCTTTTGCGGATTGAATATTCAATTCATCCGAGTCTCCAGCTAATTTATGCTTGTCCATAAAGCCCTTTAAAGCAGCCGCAGTAGATTTGCCATAAGCACCATCGTTTTTGTATTTGGACCAATTTAATTTTCTACCATAGCCAAGGGCGTTTAGTAAAGTTTGAAGTGAAGCTACTGCACCTTTATGGGACGAGCCTCTTCGGTATATTTGATTTAATTTTTTTGAATTGTTTTTAATATCCAGGTGAAGATCTTGGAGTTCGTCTAAAATGTCGTAGCGCAACAATATGCTTTTTGCAATTTCCTTTGTTACTGTTGAACCATCCGATTCGATATCGTTTTTTTTACAAAAAGCCTTTACAGCTTTGGTACAGGAACCACCGTAGTATCCATCGGCGCCATAGTTAGCCCATTTTAGTTCTTTGTCAAACCCGAGTTGGTGAAGTATCTTTTGAAATTCTTCTACTTCTGTTTTTTTAGTTTTACTTTTTGATAGGGTAGAGGTCAGTTTCCCATTCTTAATAAGTTTTTCGAGAATGTTTTTGCAACTCATAATGGATTCATTTAAGTGTTAAACTATAAGGTTGGTTTTATTGAACTTTAAAAATCAAAAAATTAAAAACAAGATCAATGGAAAGATGGATTGTACTCTTAATTCTGAGTAAAGGTGGGTTAAACTACCTGCGGGTCCAATGCTAAGATTGGTTTTCTATTAACTCAATTAATTTTCCCTTGTTGACCAAATTACCTCTCCAAGTTTATTTGTTATTATTAGATTTCCATCATTGCTAATTAAGAATTCATAACCATTTGGCTGAGTAAAGGCACACCACAAAAATTCACCCCCTGATCCATACATGCAAAAATTCCCATCCTTTTGCAAAATTACTTCAGCAATATTGGGTATTGGGATGTGGTTTAATGTTGTGTTAGTTTCAGCATCATATATGCTTAAATCATGCTCAACAAGCATCAAATAATATTTATTATTTTCTGAAAAATACTTTTTGTTGTATTCTAAACTTTCTCCTTTTTTTAGGATTTTATTATTTGCTATTTCTTTGGTTACGGTAGCCAAACTATCAATTTTACTCCTGTTTTCATTCCTTACGGTTTCTATTTCCTCTTCATCTACATTAAAGTTGAATCGAAAAAAAGGGATTAGCTCCGGATTAATAAAAGTATCTACTACTTTAATAAAACCATCCATATTAAATTTTAATACATAATGACCATTTACAAATTCATCTGGAGAAACTTCAATTCCAAATTGCCCCACTTCGTTTATATTCCAAGATCTAGGATAAGCAATGTTTCCACCCCCAAAAACAACTTTGGAAGATTCCACTACTTTACCATTCAAACGAGCGCTTCCCCTTATCTGATAAGGCTCCACCAAGTTGCAATGTTTTCCTTCAATATTTCCTGCGGGATTGAACAAATACACCAGTACAAACACTGCTATAGATCCCCCAGCTGAAATAGAGCCTTGATATTGAATTTTGAGAGAACCCGAAATTACCATAGAAAATGCAGCAACGGCTATGGCCAAAACCACCCTCAAGGTAAAAAGAAGAGAATCTGAAGGACACTCCTTTACAAAGGCTATATACAGCACAGCAGTCATAAAAATAACACCCACAGATGCACCAATTATGGATTGGGTTGTTTGGTTTTGATTGTTATTGTCTTTCACAATATTGTATTTGTTTTAATTCGATTTAGCGTAATTTTTTTTGAAAAGAATATCGCTTGTCCTTAGCGTTATGAACTTCTCGTTTCTTGAGTTTGATCGTCTATATGTTATTTTTAGCAGCTGTTTTTTTCTACCTCTGTTGCTGCCTTTTTAGCATTCATTCTTTTCTCATTGACCACTAGGTCATAAGTCTATACTTTAAGCAACTGGCGCCAAAAAAGTGCTTGTATTGCTTGTTTTTACAGGAGTCATTTTCCATTCTTTAAAATTGTGTAAATTTTCTTTCGGTTAATTAAAAAGTCAATCTATAATCCTATCCCAAACTCAAAGGTTTTCTTACAATATCGTCCAGTTCATTTTAAAGATCGGTTTGCGAGAAATAGCACACCTTCACTTACTTTAATCCGAAAATGGAATCATTCCAGCATTGCTCAGAAGCGAAATGTCAAAAAAATTAACCAAAGAATTCATAAATTCGAAAAACTTCTCAATACATGGAATTAATCTCATAATTAAATAAATCCCCGTGTAAGTACTATAAAATAAATGAATTAAACAATTACGATAGGGATTGACTTTTATTAGAGTTTTAGTTGGTGATTTTCAGAATAGTATCAATCGGTTTTTTAGGAGATTCACGTGCACGAAAGTGATGACCATTGTTTTGCAAAGTTGAATTTTGACTTATTTCTCCCTTAATTTTCATTGTGTTGAATTTTAAATCCTCATGATTTTATTGAAATCTACTCACAAAGTAAATTCTAAATCTTTTTAGGTTACTATACCAGCAGGTTTCACCGGGGTAAGAAAAACTTTAGCCGTTTGAGCCACCTATCCACTCCTGTACTTTCTTAAAAGGTGCATTCTTAAAGTAGGCAGAAAGGTGATAAACATTTAGTGCCTCATAGAAACTCCCTAGACTTAAGAATACGCTATGTACTGCCTGAAAATGTTTTTGAAATTTTTTTAGAAAAAATACTCAGTTGTTGATTTAGAGTGTTTTAGATGAGGTATTCAGAATTATTTCCCGATACAAAACTTCCCAAAGATATTTCCCAACAAATCATCCGTAGTAATCTCCCCAGTAATACTCCCCAAGTGCTTCAAAGCTTCACGAATATCCATTGCTAAAAAGTCGCCGGAAATTAAATTCACCATTCCTTCTTCTACGCGCAGTATATCTTCCAAGGCCTTGTTTAGCATATCGTAGTGGCGCAAATTGCTTACAATTGTGCTGCCCTGGTTTAAGGATTCTAGGTTTACGGTGCCTGTTAATTCTTGGATCAATTCTTCAATTCCTGTTTTTTGGAGGGCCGACAGTTTTATCAGCTTGGGATAGTCCGCAAATTGCTTTTGGATTTGAGCTTCATCTGCTTCGTCCATTTTGTTGGCCAATAGGAGCATGGTTTTTCCTTCGCTTTTTGCCTTTAAATCTTTTATTTCTTGATGGATTTTTGCCAGTCTAAATTCCTGATCTAAAGCTTTCTGAGAAGCGTCGAAAAGATAAAGGATCAAACGGCTTTGCTCTATTTTCTCGTAGGTTTTGCGGATTCCTATGCTTTCTACTATATCCTCTGTTTTGCGAATTCCTGCAGTGTCAATAAACCGATATTTTATGCCTTGGATATTAATTTCATCTTCTATGGCATCTCTTGTGGTTCCGGCAATTTCGGACACTATGGCTTTATCTTCATTTAATAAAGCATTGAGTAGGGTAGACTTCCCCACATTTGGCGCGCCAACTATGGCCACAGGCACACCGTTTTTAATTACGTTTCCAGTGTCGAAAGAATCTACTAATCGGATTAATACCTTTTTAATTTTGGCTAATAATTCGCTGAGTTGTTTTCGGTCGGCAAATTCTACATCTTCTTCAGAAAAGTCCAATTCCAACTCTATAAGGGAGGCGAAATTGATGAGTTCCTGTCTCAATTCACTAATCTCTTTGGAGAAACCACCTCGCATTTGTTGCATGGCAATTTGGTGAGCTGCTTGAGATTCTGAGGATATTAAATCGGCAACAGCTTCCGCTTGAGATAAGTCCATTTTACCATTAGCAAAAGCGCGCATGGTATATTCACCGGGTTCTGCCAAGCGAGCTCCATTTTTCAATAAAAGCTTAATGATTTGCTTTTGAATATAGACGGAACCATGGCAAGTGATCTCAATTACATCTTCGCCTGTATAGGAATTTGGGTTTCTAAAAATACCAGCTACCACTTCATCGATTGTAGTGTTACCCTCGTAGATTTTTCCAAAAAGCATGGAGTAGGCTTCAGCATTTTCAAGATTTGCTTTCTTTTTAAAAGGCTTAAATACCTTGTCGAAGATTTTAAAAGTATCCGGTCCAGATAATCGTATCATGGCAATGGCACCCATTCCTGGGGCTGTGGATAAAGCGCAAATTGTGTCCTCCATTCTCATGCGGCGAATTTAAGGGATTTCATTTTCAAAATGCTTGTGAAAATTGGCAAACCTTTGCAAACAAAAAGGCCAGACTTTTTCAAGTCTGGCCTCCGTTAATTTATTTTTAATTGGGATTAGTATCCAAAAATGGTTTCCAAATCCAATTCTTGAACAGGTCCTAATTCCTTTAAGGCATCCATATCCATCAGGTCTTTTTTACCAATTACCAGATAAACATATTTGCGCCCTTTAATATTGGAATTAAAGAAAGCCTCCAAATCATCCAGACTAATCTCATCGATTTTTTTGTAAATCTCAGGTCTTGGATTTTTTTCCAAGCCTTTATCTTCAGCGGATTGGCAATTCCAGTAAATGGAAGATTTTGTAACCGGACTGGTTTCCATTTTCTTCAAAGCTCCTGTTTTCGCTTGTTCAAAGGAATTTTCCACTTTAGGCATATTGTTCATCAATTCCTGCATAGCGGCTACTGCATCCTTTAATTTATCGTTTTGGGTTCCGATATAGGCTTGCACATAATGGTAGCCATCTGCTCTAGATGGACTGGTGTATACACTGTAAGCAGAATAGGCAAGTGCTTTAGATTCTCTTATTTCCTGAAAAACAATAGAAGATAATCCAGAACCGAAATACTGGTTAAATACGCTGGATAAAGCTGCATTTTGGTTGTTTAGCTTTTCCGTTCTTGAAAGCATCAAAATTTCGGCTTGTACTTGGTCGTAGTCTACAAAATAAACGATGTTTTCATCTTTGTCTACAAAATCATACTCCTTACGTGCTGGGTAATCTTTTAGTTCCGCTCCTACATTATGTAGTTTTTTTACGCGTGCTGTAACCTTGCTTTTATCTTCAGGACCATAATAAAACACACGGTGCTTAAAGTTTTTAAGATCCTTCAGTTTTGCCACCAAAGCATTAGGGTCAATCGCTCTTAATTGTTCCTCACTCATTATATCCAAAGCGGGAGACTGACTTCCATAAAAAGCATAATTGCGCATAGCAGAATATAGGATTCTGTTCTTGCTTAATTTGGCGTCATTTCT
>CAKZNE010000147.1 GCA_937129395.1 uncultured Cryomorphaceae bacterium
AGGCAGAACCCATGCAAATCCCAATATTGAAAATGTTTGATTTATCAACACCTTCGATATTTTCCAAAAAACTTACGGCATTTTTGGTGTCAGAAATAATGCTGTAAACATCCTCCACCCTTGTTCGACCTTCGCTTTCCCCAAAACCTTTGGGATCAAAAACTAGGGTAATAAATCCCCTTTTTGCGAACTCTTGAGCGTATAAACCCGCAGTTTGTTCCTTAACACCACTAGCTGGACGAGTTACAACAAGCGCAGGATATGTATTTTCCAAATTAAAATTTTGGGGCTTATAAACCAAGGCCGCAAGTTTTTTTCCGTCGCTTTTAAAATAGACTTTCGCGCCATTTTTTTCTGCTGTATTCTTCATGGTATTTTGTTTTTAGGGATCATTCCAGTGAAGCTTAGCCCAGATCCACCAGAATTATAATTTCTTCTAATTCAGATTTCGATATTCTTTGGGGCTCAATCCTGCCTTATTTTTAAAGATTTTACTAAAGTATTGGGGATATTCAAAACCCAAGTTGAAAGCGATTTGACTAATTGGGGTATCAGAGTTTAAAAGCTGGTTTTTTGCCTTTTCCACAATATGGAGATGGATGTGTTCGGTAAGCGTTTTTCCAGTTTCCTTTTTTAATAGATCACTCAGGTATTTTCCAGATAATTGCAAGGCTTCGCCACATTCTTTTAGAGATGGAATTCCATTTTCGAGCGGTAAATTTCCATTAAAATAGGAATGAAGATAGGTGTCAAATTTTACAAGGAAATCTTTGTGATGGGATTTTCGGGTTAAAAACTGTCTATCGAAATAACGTTGGCTGTATTTTAAAAGGGATTCAATATTATGAACAATGAGGTCTTGGGTATGTTGATCAATATTTTGGGATAATTCTATCTCAATTTTTTCAATAATCGCGTTTAGGGCATGTTTTTCTTTTTCGGATATATGAAGGGCTTCATTGCTATCGTAATCAAAAAAGGAATAGTTTAAAATCGCATTGGAAATAGGGTAGGCGCGGATTAAATCTGGATGGATAAAGATACTCCAGCCGCCCAAGTCCGGCTCTTCATTGCCCATTGGGGAAGTCATTTGTCCAGGTCTTGTAAAAATTAAACTGCCCTCTTGGAAATCATAAGACTTTCTTCCGTATTTGAAACACCCCTGAATATTTTCTTTTAATGAGATAAAATACAAATGGTTGTTAATTCGAAGATTAGGGTCGAATTCTAGGTTCATATCCTTGCTATGGCGAACTACCGAGACAAGAGGATGAACCGGTTTTTCAATTTCTAGGAATTCATGGATTTGGCTAATACTTTCTAATTGAATAATGGTATTCATTGCAGCTGATTTTGAATATGCTCGTAATAAATTTGCGCCCTTTCTTTCGAAAAATAGTCAATTACAATTAAAGCAAATCCCAGGGCGGAAAGCACAATCCCAATAGCATGGAAGGTGGGGCTTTTAGAAAAGGCAAAGACGAGAATTGTGATTACAAAACAAACTGAGCTAATGGCCAAAGAGGTAGGGTACATATACTGGAAATCTTCAACCCTTTTTTTTTCGCTTAAAACAAAAGCATCCTTATCTGCGTCAAAAGTAGCCTGGTAAGTGCTTATTCGTTCGTTGTTGGAATACATCATAAAACTCCCTAGTAATCC
>CAKZNE010000148.1 GCA_937129395.1 uncultured Cryomorphaceae bacterium
TCAAGTTCTCTATCATCAAATATTAAAATTTCTGACCCATGGCCGGCCTGAGACACTGTATAGTCAAAAACGTCACTTGCAGAATTTGTCTTCTCAAAAAAAACAATTTCTTTTTTTCCAATTCTGTAGGGGTAAGATCTCCACTCCATTGGGTAATCGTGCATTGTCAAAATGGAAACAGTGTCAAATTTAAATCCACCAAAAAGATTAGAATCAATCCTTAGTTGGAAATGGTTTTCTGTTTGGCCAATAATTTCACCAACAACGGCGTATTCGCTTACCTCAATTAACTTCCCTAAAGGTAAACGGTCATAATAAGCTTTAGCTAATGAATTAATAAATAAAAATGGAATAATAAGGAGGAGTTTTGACACAATCTTTTTTTTTATAACGACAATGTATTCTTAAAATTTTGGGGTAAAATGATGGGTAGGCCTTCTTTTTCCAAAGCCAAATGAATAAACCAATTTTAAACCACCAAGTGATTTAAGTTCAGTAACACTCGTCAATTTGAAAAGACTAAAACTTGGACCAATTTGAATATGTTGACGGACTTTTGAATTTTTGACATTCAAGGAATATAAACAAGAAAATTCGGTTCCGTAAAGCATTCCTTCGGCAAAACTTTCGCCATCACTTGTACCTTGGTATTTGAGAATTTTTAAAGGCACGGAGGAGTTTGTAAATCCGAATTGTGGGTTTAGTGTGTTAATCTCAATTTCATCATAACATAAAAAAGGTAAACCCAATTTTCCACGAACCGTAAAAAGTAGCTTAGATTTTCTGGTGAGCGGATTTTCATAGCTTAGGGAAGCTGTTGGATAAAGATATTGTCGAATGGCTTTGTCGTTGGATGAAACCAAAATTTTCGAATTTGAAGTAGTCCCTTCAATATAATAGTCCCTAGAATTTGCCGAGACAATGGAGTATTCAATACCCAAACCAAAACTCCAAACATTCTTTATTGATTTACTGTAGTCCAAACCCATTGTAAATAATAGGCTGGATGGAATGGATTCAATTTTCTCCTTGGAAGTAAAATTTCCGCTTCCAGTTGTAAAATTTCCGGGAGCAAGATTGAAGCTTGTTGATAAATTCAGTCCCTTTTGGGCAAATGCCATTTCGCAAAACAGAAGCATCAAAACAATATTATTAAATCTCATTATTTCAAAATATAATACTTCAAACCCAACAATGCTCCAAAACCCGAATTATTAAAGCTGGATAAATGATTGTCAAGGGTTAAAATACTGTTCTCATTGGAAGGAGAAATTGTAGGTTCTTCAAAAAGATAATACCTGAGCATTAAGCTTAAATCTAATCTTTCAGAAATGCTGTAGTTGCTTTCTATAAAAAAGGAGACACCTACAGAAGTCCCTTTCCAATAAACTGTTTCCGCTTCTTCGTCAACTGTATATGTACCTTGTAATCCCTCGGAATAAGCAACTAATTCTCCGCTATTCAATAAGAAGCCCAGTCCCGGTTTAAACTCAAATTTTGGAATTGGTTTTAAAGAATAATCCACAGCGAAACTGGAAACAAAGTGCTTTTGCCCCAAATGGAGGGTATAATCCACACGATCCCAAAATCCGTTTGCTTCAACATATTTTTGAGTTGAGGCTTCCATCTGCCAAAAATCCAAACCAATTTGAAAACCCAATTGAGGAAGGGCGGGAATAAAGGATCCGCCAATGGAAATATTAGAAACAAAATCTCCCTCCCACCTTTCAAATTTCTCGCCTTGAAAAAATACATTCCAAAACTTATCGATCATGGCATTTTGAAAATCATTCTCGGTTTTTTGGTAACCATAATGGGCAGAAACCCACAATTGATTATTGGTCTGGGCATTTAAAGAAATACCAAAAAGGATAAAAGCCAAAAATAGGACTGAATTGAGTTTCATGACTTGGTAGGTTTTGTTCCATGCTAAATTTAGAAAATTATTTTTGGCTTGGGAATTTTAATTACCGATGGTTGGGACGGCGTTTTTTTAGTTTGTTTTTTCAATATTTTGAATAGAGGGATTCCTTTTTATAACACCAACTGCACTTCCCATACTTATTGGAGTTTTTTTGAGAAATAATTAAAACATTTTTCGGGATGAAATTTAATGAGTTTGAGTGAAAATGTTATCAGATATGTTTTGGTGCTATTAGGGCTTAATTCTACTATGACGACAGAAATATATACTCATGATGCTGTATATTCCTTTTTTTTAATTAT
>CAKZNE010000149.1 GCA_937129395.1 uncultured Cryomorphaceae bacterium
TAGGTCAATATTACGATGAATTTGAAATTGAAGTTAGGGATCTCAAAGGGCGCCTGGTTAAAACAGAAAAAGTAAAGCAAGCCCAGCAATTGAGGTTTAGTATCAATGGAACAAATGGGCTTTATTTACTTTCCGTAAAATCTGGTGAAAGTCTAGCTAATTTTAAGATATTGAAAAAGTAGAATGGCCTAGGATTTTTCAGTTAGGTAAATCACAGTCTTATTGAAATCCGCGGCAGCGTTGATCACTTTTTTATAATCTTCAAATTCCTCAACGGTGTATTCAATCCTTTTGTAATATTCTTCAATATCCACTGTAAGAAGGTTTCCTTCCACAACATAAGTAGATTTAAATGAAGCGGAACCATCCGAAAATTCAACATCAAAGTTTAAACTTTCTAAGTTACTCACATCATAATTATCTGGTAATGTAATTTCAAGTTTGCGGATAAATTCTCTATTAAAATCACTTTCTACCGCTAATTTCCTTTCCTTTTCGCTATACATTTCAGACTGTCGTCCGATGAGTTCGCCAATTTTAAAGATGACTTTATCGCCCGCCTTTTCTGAAAATTTTGAAGTGCTCACGTTGGATTTTAAAATCATCGGTTTTAAGCCAAAGTCAGCCGAACTCCCATTAATCACTTCTACTGTGGCTTCATCAATTTTTTCTGTAGTAACCATTTCCACCATTGACTCTTCCATGCGGACTTTTTCATCATCTGAAATTTGGTCATAGCTTGTTTGAAGGTAGACTGAATAATAACCACTCATATGTAATTCAAATTGGAATTCTGGTTCCAGGGGATCAACACTTAAATCTGCTTTTACAAAATGATTGTTTGCACTTTCAGAATGGGCCAAAGCTTCAATAAATTTAACCTCTCCCACTGCACTGGTAATGTCTCCAAGTTCTATTTCCTTAATAAATAAACCATAGTTATTCATCAATTCATTTTCGATAAATCCCAATCGAAATTGGGCTTGGTCTGGCTGCAAATATTTATCTAGATTATTGATATAAAAAACGGTGGATTGCAAAAAATTATAAGCTTCAAATTCTTGATCAAATCGAAGGTTAGACCGATCCGAAGTTAATACTATCTCGTGCTTTATGTCCATCATTTTCAGAGCATTTGCATAAAGTTGATTAAAAGTGGAACCGTTACTCGCCTTATTTTTAAGCAAAGCTTTTATTCCGGTAAATTCTTGTTGTACAAAAGGTAAAATCGCAAAATTCTCCTTTACATAAGACTCAAATTTTCGGATTTTGGCTTCGTCCTCCATTTCCGAAGTAATTCCAATTTGTTTTAGAAATTTCTTTAATGCCTTTTTATCCCTTTTTGTTGGGGATTTATATACATAGCTATGGTAATTTTTGGCAGCAGAACCATAGGATGCTAAATCGGTAGTGCCTCTAAATTCGTTGGCAGAAAGCTTGTAAATCATCGACTGTAGGTTTGACCTTAAAAAAGCCAGTTCCTCTGTTTCAAAAGCTGGAAAAGAATCTACAGATAAGGACCAGTAGGACTTTTCATTCATGGTGGTATCAAACTCAATTTCGGGCAGGCCGTTTAGCGAAAGGAAATTAAAGATCAAGCCTTCTGGGCAAATCAACTCAAAATCAACATTATAGGTTGGCGTAGTGCTTTGAAAATACTCTCTATCACCATTATACATTTCTGTTCTTTTTTGAAGGAATAGAATTTCTACAAAGCTTCCGATATCTAATCCTTCAAGGGCAAAATATTTATAAGTGTATCCACTTTCTTCATTTTCTCCTTCTTGAATATCTCTTTCATCGAATTCAATTATTTCACCTTTAGAATTTATCACTCTGGCCGTTTGATATACAATTTTATCATCCGCAGCCGAGGACAGGAAAATTTTATTATTGTCTTCCACACCTGATTCGGAGGCTATATAGGTAACCTTATGTCTTAAATCAAATTGAAAAAAACCTGTGCCGTCGTAAAAGTATTCAAGAACGGTTTTGTCTTTTACAATTACTTCGCTTAAGTCCCCTTTAATTTTTGGAATTTCAAAATTTGGATTCTCCTCCCAACTATAATCTTCATAATCAATTTGAGCATTTAGGCCCAAACTGGCTATTAAAAAACAAAGTCCGAGTATTAATTTATTGATTTTGGTAGATGTTAACATTTTAAACTTTTTTAAGGATGGCTGATTCTCTAAATATTTTTTTAAGATTTTTGATCATGATGTTCCAATCTTCAAAAGAATTTTTTTCCAGCAAAAGGAAATTATCATATTCTTCGATTTCTTGGATTAGTTTATTTCCGGACACTTGCGCCTTCATGGAACAACCAAATTCTGTTTTATTAAATTCAATGGGTTTAGGAAAATAGCTCACTTCGTAAGTTTCAGGTATTTCCAAAATCACCACAGATTTAAAACTTGTTTTGTATTTAACTTTAAATGGAGTTTTTCTGTCTTTCTTCAAATTTTTATTCGCATAAATATTATCCATCGATAGGTTCACATAAATCTCATCGCCATTAATTCGGCAATAATTTTTTATTTCAAACTTGTAGTTTATGGTCAGATCTGACTCTCTATCGGTAATGTTAGAAACCCAAAAGGTGTCCAACTCAAATTTATTATTTCCTTTTTCCAGGTAGTTTTCCATAAAATTTTCAAGCTCCTCACTGCTTGTCAATTTCATTATAGACTTTAATCGCGAAGCGTAGAATCCTGTAATAGTTACTTTCCCATTTCCATGTAAAGTTCCATTTTCCCCTATTCGCATTTTTAGGGTATCATTAAAATTGGTGTAGTCAGAACTTTTAATGGGCACAGTTTCGATTAAATATTTTTCTTTTGAAATACCAATCATCACTTCCTTGCCTTGAATAAAGGCAGTAGGTTCTGTAATAGGATTAGAATTGGAAGTACCATCCAAAAAGTAAAATTTGTCTTGGTATTTAAAGCTTAAAATCATGTGATCATCAACAATTGGCGTAGGTACATCTTCATAACGATAAGGCCTGTTCCGGGTTCCCACCCAGGTAAAATGTGCCTCAATACCAGCATAATTCAACATGGTATATAGAATGGAACTCAAACCCTTACAATCGCCATAACGCTTGCTACAAACTTTCGACCCATCATCTGGAATAAAACCTTCCATACCCGCTTCAAAAGCAACATATCTAATATTGTCTTGTACCCAATAATAGATTTTTTTAATTTTTGTTAATTCATCAGTTTCATCAACTAGTAAAGAGTCTACAATAGCTTTTAAATCCTCGGATGCTTCCTTGTCGGTTTCCTCCACAAGTGAATAATACCAATCATATAATTCTTGAACTCCACCCAATACTTGCTTTTTCCCTTCTTTGCTTTCATAGGAGGTAATCCTTGGGATAATATGCGGGGAATAATAAAGGGAAGTAGGCGAATCATCTTCAATTTCAATGGAAGGGATATCTTTTACTTTCCAGGTGTAAGTTTTTCCCTTTCTGGTGTCAATTATCGTTGGTTTAAACTTTTCATCCCCGGCATTTTGGTAGGAAAAGTCTAATTCTATTCCAGACTCAACATGAATAATAATTTCTCTTAATTCTGTTGGATAATAGCTAGCAAAATAAAAGGATCCCAACAATTGCGGTACAGATAAATCCTTACTGTAATTGGCTACAGCAACTGACCCCTTTGAAAGAGAAGGGTAGAAAAAGTTGATAGATTCTGAACCATTGTGAAAAATACCAGGGCTAAACTCGGTCTTTTTAGAGAACTCTGAAACTTTTTCCTTTTTGTACTTTTTACCATTTGGGATAAGAGAATAGACTTCTAAATCGTCCAATTTAAAATGTTCAGAAAAGCTGATATAGTCTTTGGAAAATTGAGCGGCATTATCTTTCAAGAAAATTTTACGCGATTCTTCTTCAACATGTACAGAAACTCCTTTTTTCTTATCTAAACTGATCGTAACGATAGTTTTCTCCAAGCTATTTACGGCTGTGTTTCCTTTGTATTTTTCCGCGAAATAAGCAAAATCCTCATCTTGAGCAAATCCGGAAAAGCTGGCGAAAATTAAAATTAGACTTAGGTATTCTTTTAATTTAATCATTTCAGTAATTTAAAAAATTAAGGGGTGGAACCAGTTTCTGAAACAATATCCCCGTAATAAAAAATTTGAGTCATAATTAACTTACCACTTTTCGAATAGTATTTACTTTCGCCATGAAGAAAACCTTTTACGTAGTTTTTTTCAGATTTTAGCTGCTTATTACTGTAATACTCTTTGTAGCTCCCACTCTTGGAATCATTTTTATAAGTGCCACTTTCCTTAAGGTTTCCATTTTTGTAATACTCAACATATTCACCTTCTCTACTTCCAAAATTATACGTGGACTTTTCAGCAACTTGACCATTTGAATAATACTCGATATAATCTTTATCAAACTCTCCTGCAATAAGTACATACTCTCTTCCCAGTTTGCCATTGGAAAAGTAACTTTTCACTTCAGCAGTTTCGTTTTCCAAAGGGATCATTTCGATTAATTTACCATCTTTTCCCTCATAACTATAACCGATAATTTTTCCGTAATTGTAATAGCGAACATGGTCTAGCTTTCCTTCCGGGCTGTGGAATTTTGCCACACCATTCATCGAGCCCATATAGTAATTGTAAATATTGGAAACTTTTCCATCTTCATAGTAATAGGTGTCAGCTCCATTCAAACTCCCATTTAAATAGGTGTAGATTTCGGCAATCTTACCGCTTTTATGGTACTTTTTCGTTATTCCTTCCCTAATTCCATTCTTGTAAGAATATTCTAGATATACCTTTCCATTTGCGAAATAATTTACCCAATCTCCTACTTCATCACCGTCCTTAAATTGTCCCTTTTTCCAAACTTTTCCATTTCCAAAATACCAAACGGCAGGTCCGTTAACCTGACCATTAACATAAGAAATAGAAAATTTCTTTTGACCATTCGGATAACTAGATTCAAGTGTTTTAGTTCCAAAAAAGCTTAGTGTATCGAAGGCTACTTCATTGGTATCATAATAGATTTCTGAAACCGCGGTACCTGAAACGTCAAATATTTTGTAATCCAATTTACCATTTGGGTTGTAATAATATTGCCATCCCTCTGCGTCTCCTTGGTAATAATATTCAACGCTTACTGTATCACCAAATCTATTTAGACTTACTTTTTGCCTTTCCGCATTTCCATTTTCACCAACAAGAACAGATCTAATTTTTCCATCGATAAAATAATTTGTGGCAATTCCATTCCAAGAACCTTCTTCATAATTTGATTCATAGCTAACTTTTCCATTTGGGAAATAACTTGCATAAGCCCCTTCAAGTTGGCCATCTTCATAATAACCTTCGCTTTCAAGTTTGCCATTTTTATCATAAAACTTCCAAACACCTTCTTTTCCACCTTTGGAATCGTAAAGTCCACTAGACCTTATTGTACCGTCGGCATATAAACCATCGTATTGAAAATCACCTCTTTTTTTCTTACCTGATTTTACAATTTTACCTGTTTTATCAAAAATCCTATAGGCTATAATATTGCCCTTTTTGTAATCGAATTCTAAATATTTTGCTCCATCCTTATCAAACTCCTGGGACAATCCGTTCTTCTTTCCGTCGGCATCGTAAATATTTTTCTGAAACAATTTCCCGTTTAACCAATAATCGACATTTTCACCAGATTGGGAACCTTTTTGGTAAGTTCCTTTACGTTCTAAATTCCCGTTAAAGAAATACTCCTCATAGGGTCCTTCCAAAACACCCTCCTTATATTGAAACTTCGACAAAAGTTTCCCATCCGCATAATAACTAGTGGCAATACTATCCCTTTCATTATCTGTAAAAGACTGGATATAGCGCAATTGTCCATTTGGAAAAAATTGCTTTACCGTACCTTCTATTTTATTCTGAACTTTTTCGAATTTATACGACACTTCACCATTTTTATGGTAGAAAAAAACTGGGCCGTCTTCAACTCCTTTTTTATAGTATTGTTTGCTTGAAATTCCGCCATTAATAAAATAGGATTTATATACTCCATCTCGGAAATCATCCTTGAAACTAATCTCTTCTGAAAGATGGCCATTTGAAAAATAAATCTTGTAAACACCCTGTAACACCCCTTTTTTGAGGGAGTATTCTTTAAATAGCTCACCACGTTCAGTATACCAGGTCCAATTTCCATAACCCTCCCCATTTGCGTTTAATTTACCCCTTCCTTTCAAGGCTCCACTAGCGTGAATATAATAGATTGGGCCTTCTATACTTTCATTTTTAAAACTGGAAATTGAGGATAAACCCTTTTCTCCATGAGCGCCGTATCTTCTATTTCCTACAAACTTTTTTCCTTCAATATCAATTGGCAGTGTATTGAAATAGTCATTAATTTCATCACCCGCCCAATTTGAAAATTTTTCAATTTTTTTGCCTTTCTTCCTTACTAGTTTTTGGTGTTTATAATTATTACTCGCCTTCAAGATATAATAGGAAAAGTGTTCAAAGAGATCTTCATCCCATAATTTGGTGTAAAATCTTACGTAAGTATTCATCCAATAACCACCGTCCTTTGAATTAAACTCAAGGCGCTCCATCATCAATTGCAACTGTTTTACCAATTTTAATTTGGCCTTAGATTTTGATTTATATCCCTTTTGAAGGGCTACATAGTTTCTGATCAATAAATCAATTTCAGAATAATCATCTCCTTCAAATTCGAAGGAATGTGCCTCCTCATCTTGTTTAAATTTGTCCGTCACCAATTCATCAATATGGGCCAAAATGGAATTGGATCTATCGGAATTTGGTTCAACTAAAATTGACATTACAAATGACATCAAAGCTTGGGTAACCTTACCACTATTTTCAGCAGCAAAACCTAGTTCCCTATGGGCAGGAGCGTAATAGGGGTAAATACTAACTGTCTTTTTAAGAGAAGCCAAATAGGCATCATAGTTTTCTAAACTTTGATAAGCTTTTGCCCTATTGTAATGAAGTACATGATTAAAGGGATATTTTTCAAGTGCTTTTTCATAAACATCCAAAGCATCTTGGTATCGCTCTAAACTGAGAAGGGAATTTCCTTTTTGAATATAAAAGTCAGATTCATCTTTTTTATTATTCTCTAAGCCGATATTTGATAGTTCCAAGCATTTTTCAAAATTTCCCATTTGCTTGTATAAAAAATAGGAATAAAAGTTGGCCATTGAATAACCAGTGTCGTTTGGGCTTATGGCGTTAAAATATTTCAAACTTTTCGCTGTATCCTCATTCCCAATTGCAACTAAAGCCTCGTATTGAAGCTCCTTGGCGTTTTTACGCAAATCTATTTGCGCTTTTGAATAAAACGAAATGGAAAAACAAAAAATAAATAATAAGCTAGAACACCTTTTGAAGTATGTGCGCATTTTATAGAGTAAATTGGTTAGGTGCCTCAAATGTAGCATGAAAAAGCTATCTGAAAAAATGAATTTGAGCCTTGGTTAATAATTACCCAATTTTACAAAAAAATAATGGTTTTGATGACCATTATTAACCTTCAAGTTGTAAAGGAATTATAGATTCCAGTCTTGAAACATTGAATAGCAATGAGTTGACATTTTTAATTAACCATTAAGGCCAAAGCCCAAAAACCAGGTAGACCAAGCCTTTTTAGAAAAAAAACTAGGCTTTAATATTTTACAAGAAACTAATTTTTCATCATTTCCAGTTTTTTTAGCAATTCCAATAGCTTTTTCAATAGCAGTTTTAGCTTCTGCCGATTTAGTATGCCTTTTTTGTTGAAACGTAATAATTAAATTTACTATCTCTGATTCTCCATCTATAGAGGTCTGTGAATTTATTACACTTGTTAAAGTGAGAAATACAATCAATAATAATATTTTATACGTTTTTTTCATCCGAAAACTAAGATAAGTAAAAGAATCTAAAAACAACTAAAATTATTCACTAAGTACTATGGTTTTTCCATGAAAATCAACTTTCCATCTTTTGAGCTAATTTTTTGGTTGAATTAATCCAATTAAAAGTCGAATTTACATACGCTTGTCCTTCTTCTGCAATACTATTATTCAAAGATTTATCTTCAATTAATTTTAAAATAGACTCTGCATATTCTTCTTTTGAATTCCCTATTAATATTTGCTTATCAGGTATTGCGTTCAAAGCATTATTTGCTAATTTTGAAGTAATACATGGCATTTTCATAGCCATAGCTTCTAATAATTTATTTTGCAATCCAGTTCCAATTTGCATAGGTGCAATAAAAATATTAGCTGAATTATATGCATCTCTAATATCATCAACCCAACCTAAAACTTTTACCTTATTAGATTGTAAGTGTAAAACTTCTTTTGTTGGACTAGTACCTGAAATCAATAAATTTACATTTTTTCGATTTAGCTGTAAAGTGATTGTAATAAAATAGAACATTTGTTTTTGATTTTCCGTGAATTTTGATAAACCCTTTATCTAATTCAATTGCATCATCAAGAAACTTAGTATTAGGAGTATTTCCAATTGCTACAAATAACCCGTTTAGCTTTAATTCAGAAATTTCGCGGGAATTTGAGTTGGTTAACTCAACTCCTTCCAATAACATTTCTCCTTTTAAGTCAGTCACATTTTCATTTAATATTACTTCTACTTTTGGGTTATTAAAAACCCTTTTTTTCAAAGGAACAGAGGCTCTCATCTTCTCCTTTGGCCCTCTATAAATAAGGTAAACCTTTTCTGCAAATTTAGTTAGAAAGTCAGCTTCTTCACATGCAGTGTCTCCTCCTCCAACAACACCAACTATTTTTCCGCGAAAAAATGCTCCATC
>CAKZNE010000150.1 GCA_937129395.1 uncultured Cryomorphaceae bacterium
TAAGCATCTGAATTATTATAGCGTTTTATAACTTTGAAGTTGCTGGTCACGGCAAAGCGTGGCCCGCCGGGCTGGGGTTGAATAATGCTTAAGGTATTTCCTATTTTCAAAACGGAAGTGGTATCTCCTGCATCTTCGATTGTAAGGTCATACTTATCTACGACTTTTATTCTAAGTTGGCTGCTATTGAGATGGTTTTGAGGTGTCCAAGTAAAGGCACCTGTATTGGAGGTTCCAAAACTGGCATAGGCATAAGTTTGGCCGGCATTGAGGGAATATAAAACTCGAACTTGTGAAACAGAACCTGTGGATGACCAAGTAATGGTGTTAGGTGAACCAGCTTGTAATGTGTCTGTAAGCGCATTTGGGTAAAGAACTGTTATGCTTTTTGGAGCCGCAAGAAATTGAAAAGCAAAATCGTTTTGATCGTAATAGGAGGATGTTGAATTTTTTATACGGATATATCCACTGGTGGAGGACTGTATATTTCCGGGGACTGTCCAGGTATAACTACCCGTATTGCTTACCCCATTTTGGATGGATTTTAAAATACCATTTCTCAAATAATAAATATTCACATTGGGGATACTCCCTGTGGTAGTCCATGTGATAGTATAAGTTTGGCCACCAATAAGAGTGTCTCCTAGTTGGGGTGAAGTAACGGTTAGGGTTTGGCTTTGAGCCAAAAAACTGAATAGAATAAAAATAAGGCTTGCGAAAGCTTTCATATTGATGGTGTTTAACTATTACAATACAAACCTAGGAGATAATGGACTCCAATTCAATACAGTAATTACCGTATTTTCTGATGTCTGTATCAAAAAAAGGCGTCACCACAAGGGTGACGCATAAACAGTCTTGGGGGATCCTGTTTATAGGAAGTTTAGGGTCATTCCAAAGTAAATAAGGGAATGAAGTGCTGAGTTTGGTGGTAGAAAACCAACTTCCGCTCCACCGGAGAATGCTAGGGTTTTAGTAGTTCTAGTGGTTGCTTTAAATCCAATTCGTCCCCCTACATTGGATCTGATATTTTCTGCATCTAAGGCCGCTTCAATTTCGGCTTCAGTAGGGTCGGTTGCGCTATTCGAATTGGGATCTCCCCAGCTCGTACCCATTCCAAATAGAACGTCTCCATACAATTGAAAGTGACCAGAGCTTTTTATATAATAAGCATTGTCAATTAAAGCTTCATAAGCGCGGTAACTTCTCCACTGTAAGCCAAGTCCCACGGCGGTGGTATTGTATAATGCGAAACCAGTTCCAGCGGCTCCAAAATCGACTTGACCAGCAAAGCCCTTATTTCTTAAAAGGCTGAAACGTCCTTCGAGGTTATTTTGAACCGTTTGTGGAACTCTAATATTAGTGTTTACTGTATAATTTGCCCTTACACTTTGGTCAATAGTAAGTACTCTGGTTTTTTTGGAACTGGCGCTGATTAATGCAAAAGAGCCTCTTAGCTCTGTTTTACTTACATCCAGTCCAGAGCCAATATCCGAACCTTTTTGATATTCAAATTCTACTCCAATTCTGTTCATAATTGGATAATAGGCAGCTCTAATCTGGTATCCGAATGCGAGATAGCCGTCATTGTCATTATCTTCAAGGGAAAAGCCGGCAGTCATAAAAGCGTCGACCGCAACTTGTAGTTTTCTCATATCCGATGGATCATCGGAAACCATTTTGTGATTGACAGTTTGGGCGAAAGCTGTTGAGCAAATAAATGCTGCAAATACTAAGGAAAGTGTTGATTTCATAATCTTGATTTTAAGACAAAGTTAAACGGTGAGGCCAGGTTATTCAATACGGTAAATAGCGTATTTTTTGTATTAATGAATTCTAATTATTTAATGGGATTTTGATAGTAACAATGGTTCCACGCTCGATTTTAGAATCATAGTTTAGCGTGCCATGCATGGATTCTACTCTACTTTTTATATTCTGAAGTCCTATTCCATCCTTACCACTTTCGGTTTGGAATCCTTTTCCATTATCTTCCAAAATTAAGTGTAGATTTCCTTGGAATTGATATAATTGAATATCTAGTTTAGAGGCTTCACTATGCTTTACCACATTTTGAGTAAGTTCTTGAATAACACGATATAGGTTCAGCTCAATTTTTTCTGGGATTCTATTTTGGATGCCGGAAAATTCATAGTGGAAGTCAATTTTTGTGAATTTTAAAGACAATTCCAATAAGCCTTCAACAGCTTTTTCCAATCCAAATTTCACCAAGCCCTTTGGCATCAATTTATGGGATAAGTCTCTTAATTCTATCGTAGATTGATCCAATATCTTAAGGAGATCCGTTTTCGATTCATCCTTAATCTGGCGAATTCCAAAGTTTAAACTCACCATTTGTTGGATTACGCTGTCGTGTAGATTTTTGGCAATTCTTTTTCGTTCTTCGTCTTGGGAAAGGATTACGGCCTCTAATCCTTTTTCCTTTTCTTTTAAAAGGGCCTCATTCTTTTCTTCGATTAATCGTCTTTTCTTTCTTTGGTAGAATACCGTTCCCACAGTAAGAATTAGAAAAACCAAAGCAGATAAAATATAAAGCCAATTTTGAATTTTGCTTTTTTCCAGTTCCTTTTGACTTATAGCAATATCCTTATCGGCAATTTCAAGTTTTTGTTCCGTAATCTGATTTTCCTTTTTTGCAGTTTCAAAACGAAGTTCTAAAGTTTTTATCAATTCTTCTTTTTCAATGCTTAGAAGGGAATCCCGATAAATTTTTGAGTCCTGAAAATTTTGAGAAGATGTTTTGTAATTCCCAAGATTGTAGTTGCAATTGCCAAGTGAACCAAAAATAAATCCTAATTGTTTTAAATTATTGGTTTTAAAAGCAAGAGCTTGAGCTTGAAGAAGGTATTTCATTTCCTCCTCATACATTTCTTGAGTTCGATATACATCCGAAAGACTATGGACCGAGGAAGCTTCAAAATTTAGGGCTCCTATTTTTTGAGCAATGGCGATGGATTTTTCCAAATAATATTTACTCGAATCAAGTTTAGATTCTAGTTCCATGAAATGTGCTAAATGGCTATAAGTTTTGGCCAAAGCATAGTTTTGATTATTTAATTTGTAATGTGCTTCTGCCTCATATAAATATTTTTTGGCGACGGGTACAAATTCCTTTTTGTCTCTAAAAAGTAAAGCCAAGTTGGTTTTGGAATCGATAATTCCATTTAAATCATTTATTTCTGTTCGAATTTTTAAAGCTTCTTCATGGTATTTTGTTGCGTTTTCAACATTATTCATATCCATTTGAATTAGGGCCATGTTATGAATACTATTTGCAATACCCTTTTTATATTCTATGGATTCAAACAGTTTTCGAGCTGTAATAAATTCTTCTAATGCCTTTTCATAGAGGCTTTTATTCCAATATACCAGGCCTCTATTTGAATAAATACTTCCCCTTGTAATAGTGTCGGTAGTTTTTTTATTATACTCAATCGCTAAGCTGTAATGTTCTAGAGATTCCTCCCAACGATTGGATATGTCATAGGCAATTCCCATTCTATTATAGGCGCCAGAAATGGTAGTGTCGTTATTATTTTCTCTACCCAACTCCAAAACTTGGTTAAGGTAATAAATGGAGGAATCAGGATAGGAGTATTGCAGTGACCATGAAATAATAAACAAGGCCTTAGCTTTTTCCTTATAGTTATCGTAGGTAGGAAGAATGTTTATTAAACTATCTGTGGTGTTGGATTCTTGGGCCTTTATTTGTCCAAAAAAAAGGAAAGACATTAAAAGCAGAATTACCTTAAACCGATATTTTTTATTCTCCATATTTATTGTGAGTTTTCTATTTCCTTCATTGTGATGGAAATAGAGTGGTTCAATCAATTTTTCAAAACTAGGATTAGAAAAAGAGATGATCAATACGGTATATCCCCTAATTAGTGGATTACCCCCGTTTTCAATGCTATTCGTACTAATGAAGCTACATTACTTGCTTCTAGTTTCCGCATAATATTAGTTCGGTGAGTATCCGCCGTTCTGTGGCTAATGTGAAGTTTTTCACCTATCTCCTTATTACTCATCCCTTGTACAATATTGGTTAGGATTTGCAATTCTCTTTCCGATAAATCTTTGATTTTGTCCTGATAAAACACCTTTTTATTATCATCTGCGAGCACATTTTCTCGCGTTCTCAAAATCTTAAAATGGCTATTTCCTTTGTGAATTTCTTGAATTACTTCGATGAGTATAGCATCATCCGTATTTTTAGATAAATAACCTTTTACTCCAATTTCTTTGAGTTTTTCGGCAAGAGCTTTATCGTTATACATGGTAAGCATCAGAATTTTAAGGTCACCATCCTTTTTCAAAATAGCTTTTGCTAAATCCACCCCATCCATTTCGGGCATTTCGATATCCAAAAGAAGAACGTCGATACCATTTAAAATTTCGGCTTCTAAAATTTCCTGCCCTTTAGTTGTGGTATAAACTACCTCGGTTCCTGGATGCTCATTTAAGATTTTCGCCAAACCATTAATAACAATTTGGTGATCATCAATAATTCCAATTCTCGTCCTATTCACATGCAGTTTTTTTATGTAGGTCTAATACTACTGTAAGGCCATCAATATAGCTGATATATTTTTTTAAAGAAAATATTTTTCGTTTACCTGTTAAAGGAATGTTGTCCAACTAAAAAAGCCCCGCAATTGCGAGGCTTTAAGACATTGTAGCATGGTAAAATAGGGTATTTAGTCACCAAAAGTTTTTGCAGGATTCGGCAGGGTGTACCAAGTTAGGTTTAACAGCCCTCCCGAAGTAGCCCAAAGTTGAAATTGAGAATAGGCATCCAGAATATCAATTTTCTCCAAGGGATGATTCCATGTTCCACTGGTAATTATTTCCATTCCCCAAGGTAAACCCGTTACCGTTTTATAATTACCATTGTCATCTTTGGTATTAACGAGTGCTGGATTAATAGTTGCTGTTGTGGGGAAGCCACTTAAATGAACTTCATGACTTCTATCCCCCGACCTAAATAAATACAGTTCTGGAGTAAAATCTGAAGCAACATCAGTGTTGAATGTTATGCTAAAGGATATGGAATCCGGTACTTTATCTGGACCAACTCCATTGTTTTGGTAATATTCCGAAATTGTAGAAAAGACATTGTCGGAAAGAATTAATCCATTTGTATTTCCTGGATCAAGACTGGCATCTCCGCTAACGGAAGCTATAATATTAGAACCAAATGCCAAACTGTTATTGTCGTAAATCATAAGCCCAATACCATTGTGTAATCCTGCGCCAATGGCATCAATTCCTACGGTAAAAGTAGCGTCTACCAAATTGCCACTTGCGTTTTTAGAAATCTCTCCTTGAGTGGCTAAAATCATATCGTTGAAATCAAAATCCCCAAGGGAAGGCCATAAATCTTCGAAGGCTACAATTTGTTTTCCTGCAGTAGGAAAATAGGATTTATAAGCTCTAGTGGGATCGTTGGGATAATCGTCATCCGTATCTGTAATCCCATCAGCATCCTGATCGCAGATTACTTGAAAATTGTCAATGAAATTTCCAACCGACGCACTTCCTGCTGAGGAAACTGCTTTAAATACAAAAGATGTATTGGTTTGACCTAAAGGCACTGTGTAATTACCTGAATAATATCCCCAAGCATCCGTTCCGTCCGTCATGGTGGCTTGGCTAACAGCTGTTCCAACTGATGAGCCAATAAGCACTTCTGCTACATCAACTCCTGCTCTTCCTCTATGATAAACACTCCAAGAAATAGTTGTACCTGGAGTTATGCAAACATCTTGGTAAAGGGCCGCAACTTGGGTGGCGTTAATTTCAAAAAATTGATTGCCTTCTTGGGAAGGAACTCCAAGAAATCCATCAGTCCAAATTTCAATTTTATTGTCTGTTGCAGTGGTATTCCAAGAAGGGACAAGATTTTCATTAATTTGGGTATAGGAGCCTAGAACTAAAGGCAACTCTATCCCTCCATTGTCGAATGGAGTTCCACAGCTTACACAAAGAAAGGAGGAAGATGCCTTTTTGCTATCTACAAAAAAGGAACCTTCCTTTCGCACTGTCATTTCTAAAGTTCCCGCTTCAGAAATTTTTATACGATCTCCAGTGTTTGCAAATTCTACATAAAATTCTTGATCTTGTGGAAGATCCAAATCAAAATGTACAAAGCCTGATTCTATAGTTGCTTTGTCAAAAATTTCCCCTTGACTATTTACAATTTGAGCAATTTGATTGTCGACCGAAATTTTTTCCGGATTGTTGATGTTTACGGTTAATCCACCTTTTAAACTAGCAGACCAATTAAAATCTGCCGGAGGGTTTAACTCTTCCGTATTGTCAACAGGAATATATACTCCAGGAGGGGTTCCAAAGTCTTCAGTACGGTCACAGGCAAAGGCCAATAAAGCCACTGTGGATATTAGGATGATATTTTTTAAATAAATTTTCATAGTAGTAGATAAAGTGAAGGTAAGACTAATCACTTACAATATAGCATACTACAATTATTCCAGTCTAAAAAAATTGACTAAGCATTTGTTTTTCAGCGGTTTATGTAAAAAAGAAAAATCTCATCATTCCCTATTTGGGACAATACTTTCAAAAAGAGCAAACTGGATCTAAATGAAAAACACCTAATTGTAAAATAAAACTAGTCAACAATAAGTAAAAAATAATCTTTTTTACCTTTTTGTATAAGGATGTATTTGTCGTTGATTAAATCAGTTGGATTTAACATTTTATCCAATTTCACTTTGGATTTATTGATGGAGATACCATTTCCTTGAACCATCCTTCTTGCTTCACCCTTGGAGTTAAATAAAGATGTGTGGTCGGCTAAAAGAGTAACAATTTCAATTTCCGCATCCAATTCGGTCCTTTTAATATTTCCTTGACTTACCCCGGCAAAAACAGAAACTAAGGTTCTTTCGTCCAAGGTTCTTAAAGCTTCTTCTGTTGCTTTTCCGAATAAAATTTGTGATGCTTGTTTGGCTTTCTCCAATTCTTCATCTCCATGAACTCTTGTAGTAATTTCATCAGCCAAGGCCTTTTGAAGTTGTCTTCTCCCTGGATCTTGCTGATGCTCGGAAATCAAACCTTCTAGTTCTTCTTGTCCTTTAAGGGAAAATATTTTGATATAATTTTCACAATCAGCATCTCCAGAGTTAAGCCAAAACTGGTAAAATTCGTAAGGGCTGGTTTTTTCCGGATCCAACCAAATATTCCCTTTTTCAGATTTTCCAAATTTTGTTCCATCTGCTTTTTTAATTAATGGTGTAGTAAGGGCATAAGCTTCTCCGCCACCTTTTCTACGAATTAATTCTGTTCCAGTTGTAATATTTCCCCACTGGTCACTACCTCCCATTTGAATTTTAATATTCTTTTGGGTGTTGAGGTGGTAAAAATCATATCCTTGCACCAATTGGTAGGAAAACTCGGTAAAAGACATCCCGTTTTCCAATCTGTTTTTCACAGAATCTTTGGCCAACATGTAATTTACAGTAATGTGTTTTCCTGTATCACGGATAAAATCAAGAAAGTTTAAATCCTTGAACCAATCGTAATTATTTACAATTTCAGCTGAATTTTCACCACTATTAAAATTTAGAAATCGCTCCAATTGCTTTTTCTGCGAATTTAAATTGTGATTTAATAGTTCGGTGGAAAGTAGGTTTCTCTCTTGGGATTTTCCGGAAGGATCTCCAACCATACCCGTTGCTCCACCTACTAAGGCAAAAGGTTTGTGGCCGCATCTTTGAAAATGAACTAATGTCATAATCTGAACCAAATTACCAACTCCCAAGGAATCTGCCGTTGGATCAAAACCAATATAGCCGGAAACCATTTCCTTATTTAAAAGATCTTCTGTTCCAGGCATTATATCTTTAAGCATTCCTCTCCAACGAAGTTCGTCAACAAAGTTTTTCATTATTTTCAATTTAACGGGGCCAAATTGGCCAAGGGTATTTCAGTTGGTAAAGTTAAAATCAATCTTGCAATTACAAAGCTATTAGGCCATGAAAAAGCCCAAGCAATAAAAATTACTTGGGCTTTTCGAAAAATAAATTGTTGTTTTCTCTATTTTAAAATTAGGCTAGCCGAATAATTCAATTCTTTTCCGCTTACTTTTAGGGTATAACTACCACTAGCTAATTCTTTAAAATCCATTTTTAAATGATTTTCCAAAGTAGTTTTAGTTTCTTCAAATACCTTTTTACCAAGTACATCGAAAACACTGATGGTATAGCTTTCGTTTTCCATTAAATTAGGAATTGTAACCTGTCCTTCGCTAGGATTTGGGTAAACATTCAGCTTTTTCATAGCAGCATCAAATTCCTCAACGGAAATCAAATCATTAAACCAACGGTAGCTTAGTTTTACAACTTCATCACGGACAGCAGCATCAGAAATCATTTCAATTCCAATACCCAAGAAAACCATTTTGTAAGCTCCTTGGTAGCGTATTCCTCCTACTTTAGTACTGTCTCCTTTATAGTTAAAAACCGCAACACCGCCATTTATTGGATCCATTTCATCTGGGTAAATATTCCCACCATATTTATCTATAATAGTAGAATTCGAAACTCCGCCAAACAAACCATCCGTTGTTACCGCAGTTAATTTGTCATTAGTGATTGATCCATCTGCAACATAATCTGCATGTAAGTAATTGGTATAAAAACTTTTGCTTGCAGTTGTTCCATTTCCAGCCGCATCATTAATATCCCAGCCAATATCCTGACCAGAAACAAAAACATCACCACCATTATCCATAAAGGCCTCCAATGCAACAACCTCTTCATCAGAAAAAGAAGGGAAGGTCCAACCGATATTCATATAAAGATTTTGAACTCCATTAATGGCTCCATTGGTTATGGCTTCTTTTAAAACCAAAGCATCTGTTTCCGCATTGCTATTGTTTCCGGCACTGTTTAATCCTTGTGTATATAGATCAGTCCAGGAATAAGTCCCTCCATCACCAAAGGACCCCGACCCATCAACAACTAGATCTGTAACTCCGGAAATAACATGTACTTTTTGAGAATAGGTAACATTTGTATCGGCTACCAATTTTGCCGTTAGGGTAAAAGCACCTACATCTGGTGTGTTTCCTGGGGTAACCCAAATCGCCATATTTGTGGCCGATGCACCGCTGATATTTACTGTGTGGGCCATTCCAGCTAAATAATGCGTTTGCCCAATTCCAAAAGATCCTGACCAATCAGATGGAGCATCTTCAACAAGCTCAAATAGATAATCATTAGAGCCAGAAACCATAGCTGTAAAATCTACGGTAAATGTTGGAGGATTTGAAGGAGATCCACCCTGAACGATTTCATTGATATTGGAATATGAACCATAAATAGGGGAAGTATTCCCATCATTTGTTTCATTTAACCCAAGAGAAATACCATGAGTTACTTCACTATTACTTTCTGTAACATAAACTGCTAAATGGCAATGGTTGTCATCTAAAACTACCCCATTATAGTCTGCAGGTAAAGTATAGGTGTAGGTTTGGGTAAATAAACTTCCCTTTGTAGTGTTGGAAATAGCAGTTCCCCATTGACCTGAAAGCATATGTCTCAACATGTGATTGTGAACATACTGGTTTCCCACATAATTGGATGGGTAATACGTTCCACCACCAGTTTGGGGTCCTAAAAGGCTATCCTGTAGAAGTACAACATTAATTTTATTAGTTGGATTTGCAGCGTCAGCGGTATAGTAGGCTTCTACATCAACGGTAAGAACTCTTGTTGCACTATTATAAGAGCTCGTGGCTCCAACAGTAACTGGGGATGTTTCAAGGATTGCCTCTTCAGCCGCGGTTCTCCATGCGTTTCTGCTTAGAGCCATTGTAGTTCCCAGGTTGGTGAAAATATGTCTGCTTACGGTTCCAGAAGGATAACCGGCTAAGTTGGTTTGTGCAGCTAGGCTTGTTCCAAAAGGAGTTCTATAATCGGGTTCATTTCCTGAAGGGTTTGCATATCCACCCGTATGAACATTAACAAGAATAACTTGATCTTTATAATCGGCTTTTATTTCATTGGCGATTTTATGTCCATCTGGGCAAAAGGTGCAATGAATACCTGTGTACTCTTCCAATACAGCAGTTGAATGTTGGGGAGTAGTTGTAACGATACTTTGAGCAAATGCCACGCTGGTAAAAGAGAATAGCAAGCCACAGAATAATGATTTTTTCATATTCTTGATAATTTTAGGGTGAACCCAAATGTAGTTAATTTTCTGAAATACAGAATTTTAGTTCTAGTTTGTTCTTGCGGTGTTTGCTTTGTTTATTTTTCTGGAAAAGCCTAAAAATCCGAATTTTCACTTTGTTCAAAACCATGTAAATCCATTACTTTAGCCGCAGAAAATAATTGCTTCTATGGTATTAGTAACTGGTGGAACCGGCTTATTGGGTTCCCATCTTATTGTTAGCTTACTGCAAAAGGGTCTTAAAATTAGGGCCACTTGTAGGGAGAATTCAAACAAGGATACCATTTTAAAAACCGCAGCTTATTATAATATTGATCTTAGTCCCTATCTGCAAAACTTAGAATGGCAGGAAGCTGATCTTTTGGATATTGTGGCTTTGGCAAAAGCTTTTAAAGGTGTTAGTGATGTCTACCATTGCGCTGCTGTTGTTAGTTTTAATCCTTCGGATAGTAAATTGGTTTTGGCAGATAATGTTAGCTCTACCGCCAATATGGTGAATCTTGCCATCGATAACAAAATTCGAAAGTTTGTTCATACCAGTAGTGTTGCTTCTCTGGGAAGAAAAGCCGAAAATAAAAACATTGATGAAAGCAGCGATTGGCTTGAAAGCAAAAACAATAGCAATTACGCTAAAGGGAAATACGCCTCGGAAATTGAAGTTTGGAGAGGAACGCAGGAAGGATTAAATGCCGTGATTGTAAATCCAAGTATTATAATTGGACCAAGTAATTGGAAGAACGGATCTTCTGCCATGTTTAATACTGTTGCAAAAGGTTTAAAGTTTTACACAGGTGGAAGCAATGCCTTTGTTGATGTAAGGGATGTTGCTGAAATTATGATCCAGCTAATGGACAGTGATATTTCTGAAGAACGCTTTGTTGTAGCAGCAGAAAATGTTAGTTATAAGAGTTTCTTTGAGTTTATTGCCGAAGGATTGGGAATTCCTGCTCCCAGTAAAAAAGTAGGTAGCACCCTTAGTGAAATTGCTTGGCGATTGGAATGGTTGAAATTTAAATTGACAGGTAAAAAACCGGTAATTACAAAGGAGACCGCTAGAACCGCTCAGAAAACCTATTTCTATGACAATTCAAAAGTTAAAAAAAGTCTAGGATTTGAATTCCGAGATTTGAAAGAATCGGTGTTGGAAATTGCCAAATTTTATAGGGATGATTCTAAGGCTTAAGTTTCGAAGGGCGAAGATTTTTTAAAGATCTCCTATCAATAAAAGATGTGTCTTGCATTAAAGAATCTACAAGAGCCTTGGTTTTAAGGCTGTCCTTTTTTGACTTAAAACCGGGATTTTTTATACTATCAATCGCATTCCATTTGGGAACTTCAACCTGTAGTTTGTTTAAATTATCCAATACCTTTTCATAAATGCCATCCATCTTTTCAGGATCAGAACTATAATAACGATAGTTCTCGTCCAATTGCTTTTTG
Organism: uncultured Cryomorphaceae bacterium; assembly: GCA_937129395.1. Classification (GTDB taxonomy): domain Bacteria; phylum Bacteroidota; class Bacteroidia; order Flavobacteriales; family Schleiferiaceae; genus CAKZNE01. Next base: position 11,665 of record CAKZNE010000150.1, read on the forward strand.
TCAATTTTATGTTTGGAAAAAATCTTTCTATAATAAGCATCCATCATTAGAGTGTCGCCCATTATTTTTCTTCCAATTTTTGCGCCTTCCACAATGTGCACATCGGTAAGAATGTCTATCATTTGCTTTTCGCTAAGCAATTGTTCTGAATCTATACTTCCTTGGCGATTTTCATTTTCGCATGAAAACAAAAGAATACTGAATAATATGAAAAATCTAGCGATCAAATTCGAGTCGTTTTCCTCTTATAATATCATTTACTTTGCCATTTTCATAGGCAATTTGCCCATTCACAAAAGTGTGAGAAATCCGAGCTCTAAAAGTTGTGCCTTCAAAAGGGGACCAACCGCATTTTGCTAAAATATTTTCACGGTTTACCTTCCATGGCTGAGCGGCGTCTACCAAAACTAAATCTGCGAAATAGCCTTCACGAATATAGCCTCTATCCTTAATATTAAATAAAATTGAAGGATTATGACACATTTTCTCCACTACCTTCTCAATGCTAATTTTTTCATCCCTAACAAATTCCATCATCGCTAACAAAGCGTGCTGAAGTAAAGGACCACCTGAAGGGGCGTTATCGTATTTATTGGTTTTTTCTTCTAGGGTATGAGGAGCGTGATCCGTGGCAATAACATCAATTCGATCGTCCAATAATGCTTCGAATATTTTTTCGCGATCGTTGGCCGTTTTTACAGCTGGGTTCCACTTTATTAAAGTTCCTTTTTCCTCGTAATCTTCGTCACTAAACCAAAGGTGGTGAATACAGGCCTCTGCTGTAATTTGCTTTTCCGCTAATGGAACTTTATTGCTAAATAATTCGGTTTCTTCTGCCGTGCTAATATGATAGATATGCAATCTGGTACCATGCTTTTTGGCCATTTCCACAGCCTTGCTTGAAGATAAAATACAGGCCTCTCTGCTCCTAATTTCTGGGTGTGCCTTAATAGGAATGTCTTCACCAAACTCTTGATGAAACTTTTCCAAATTAGCCTTTATAGTTGCCTCATCTTCACAATGGGTAATTACAGGAACTGGACTGTGTTTAAAAATCAAATCCAAACTGGACTCTGCATCCACCAACATGTTACCAGTGCTGCTACCCATAAAAACTTTAACTCCTGGAACTCTTTTGGGATCTACCTTTTTAATTTCCTCAATATTGTCATTGCTAGCACCTAAATTAAAGCCGTAGTTGGCCAATGAAGAATTCTCGGCAATAGTATATTTTGCTTCCAATAATTCAATGGTGGTTGCTGCTGGGCGCGTATTGGGTTGCTCGATGAAGGAAGTTACACCTCCTGCAACTGCTGCTCTTGATTCCGAATATATAGTGCCCTTATGCTCCAGTCCAGGTTCCCTAAAATGAACTTGGTCATCAATTATTCCTGGTAGTAAAAATTTTCCAGCTGCATCAATTATTTGGGTATCACTATCTCTTTGACTAAGGGTGTCATCGATCTGTGCGATTCGATCACCTTCAATCAGTAGGTCGCCGACAACAACCTTACCTTCATTAACTATCCTGGCATTTTTGATCAGGATTTTCCTCATAACAATGGTGTAATTTTTATTTAAAACCTCTGATGATACTTCTCAACTTTAATTGGAGTACACCAAAAACGGCTTCTTTAATAATACTTTGTGACATTTTTGATTTTCCTAGAGTACGGTCTGTAAAAATTACCGGTATCTCCCTAATGGAAAAGCCTTTTTTATAGGCTATATATTTCATTTCAATTTGAAAGGCATAACCCACAAATTTGATTTTTTTGAAATTAATGGCTTCCAAAACTTTTCTTCGATAACATATAAACCCGGCTGTAGTATCCTCAACAGGAATGCTTAATATAATTCGAACATAACGAGAGGCGAAATAACTCAGTAAAACACGACTCATTGGCCAGTTTACCACATTTACACCTTTTATATATCTCGAACCAATTACAACATCAATATCCTCATCTTTACTGGTATGGTACAAACGAACCAAATCTTCTGGGTTGTGAGAGAAATCGGCATCCATCTCAAAGAAAAATTCATATTCTTTCTTTTTTCCCCATCTAAATCCATCCAAATAAGCTGTTCCCAAGCCTTGTTTTCCCTCGCGTTCAAGCAAGAAAATATTGGAAGGGAATTCTTCTTGAAGGGTTTTTACAATGGAACCCGTACCATCTGGGGAACCATCGTCTACTACCAAGACGTGGAAATCTTCAGGTAAGGACATTACTTTGCGGAGAATGGTTTCAATATTCTCTTTTTCGTTGTAAGTAGGTATTATGACTAATGCGTCAGACAATTCTGCTATGGTTTATATTGCAATCGCCAAAAATAGTCAATAATCCGGATTGACGAAGGAAATAATAACGGGTATTGAAACAATGTATTTTGTAGAGCTTAAAAGCAATAAATTTGAGGCTTGAAAAGTTAGTGATAGAATAAATAATTATGGATTTTTACAGGAGAAAAAATCTCTGGAAACTTTTTCTATTTGTCTTTGCCGCAATGATAGGCGTGGCCACTTTGTGGTATACCGAAAGCTTTTTGGATGAGTTGAGAAAGGAAGAGGTGAAAAAGATGAACCAAATTGGGGATATTTTTCAAAGGTTGGTAAGCGCGGATCCCAATCAAAAAATCACCATTTTCGAACAGAAAATTATTGAATCCAATAATACCATCCCCCTTTTAATAGCAGATTCTGAGGGGAATTTTACCCAAGGAAAAAATATTGACCAAGAAAAAGCCAAAGATCCAGAATGGGTGAGGCGTAAAATAAAAGAAATGAAATCTCAGGCAGATCCTATTGAAATTGACTTTGGGGATGGAGATAAACATTATTTATATTTTCAAAATTCTACACTACTCACCAAACTGAGGCTTTACCCCATTATTCTTTTGGTGGTTATTTCCCTTTTTATTGTAATTGCCTATATCGCTTTTAGCAATGCGCGAAAATCGGAGCAAAATCAAGTTTGGAATGGTTTGGCGAAGGAAACGGCACACCAAATTGGTACCCCTCTAACTTCTTTAATGGGATGGATAGAATTATTGAGTGATAGGCCAGAAAATGAATCCATGGTAATGGAAATGGGAAAAGATATTCATAGGCTAAATATGATCACCCAACGATTTTCTAAAATTGGTTCTCAACCAGCCATAAAAGGTCAAAACGTGGTGGACCTAATTGTAGAGGCCGTACATTATTTACAGGTTCGCAGTTCCAAGAAAATTGATATAAGCCTGGTGCTACCTGAAGAAAAGGATATCACCATAGAATTAAACAAACACCTGTTTGAATGGGTAGTAGAAAACCTAATTCGCAATGCCATAGACGCTATTGGGGCAGGCTCCGGTTTTATTAAAATTAAATTGGTCGATAGCCAAAAAACAGTAAGAATTGAAGTGGAGGATTCTGGAAAAGGAATTCCTGCGAATAAACTAAAAACTATTTTCAGGCCGGGTTATACCACCAAAAGTAGAGGTTGGGGTTTGGGTTTAAGTTTAGCAAAACGAATTGTGGAAGAATACCATAATGGACGAATATTTGTAGCCAATTCTGAAGTAGGAGTGGGCACAACTTTTAGGATAGTTTTGAAAAAGCCAAAGGACTAGTGGCCGGATTATATCTTCATATTCCATTTTGTAAAAAAGCCTGCATTTATTGTGATTTCCACTTTTCTACGTCCTTAAAAAACAAAGGTGAAATGGTGGATGCCATTTGCAAAGAACTTGAATTAAGAAAGGACTTTGTAAATGGAGAATTCCTAGAAAGTATCTATTTTGGTGGTGGAACACCTTCCGTTTTAAACGAAAAGGAACTGGATCAAATCTTTGAAACGATATCTAAAAATTATTCAATAAAAAAGGAAGCTGAAATTACCTTAGAAGCCAATCCGGATGATCTTACAAAAGAAAAACTTCTGTCCTTGTCATCAAGTGTTGTGAATCGTTTGTCAATTGGAATTCAGTCCTTTAGAGATGAGGATTTGCAGTTAATGAATCGTTCTCATAATGCCAAACAAGCCGAGAATTGTGTTTTGCAGGCTCAGGATTTGGGATTGGAGAATATTAGTGTCGATTTAATTTATGCCCAAACTAATATGCCCAATTCTGCTTGGAAAGAACAATTGGAAAAAGCAATTCAATTAAATATACCCCATATTTCTTCCTACGCTTTAACAGTAGAACCCAAAACAGTTTTGGCCCATAAAATTGCAAAAGGGGAAATTAAGGAAGTGGATGACGAGTTTGCTTTTGAACAATTTAACATCCTCGTGGAAACTTTAGGCAAAGCTGATTTTGAACATTATGAAGTTTCTAATTTCTCCAAACCAGGGCATAGAGCGGTTCACAATTCTGCCTACTGGAAAGGAAAATCCTATTTAGGAATCGGGCCTTCTGCTCATTCCTATAAACCGAGATTGCGCTCCTGGAATATCAGTAATAACAACATCTACCGAAAGGGAATAAAAGAAAATTCCCTAGCCATGGAAAGTGAGAATTTAAGCGCCGAAGATGAATTTAATGAATGGTTAATGATTTCGCTGAGAACAATTGAAGGTTTGGATTTAAAGCGATTGAAAAAAAATTTCCAATATTTTGAAAATCATTTTAAGCTGGAGACGGGCCTTTTAGTAAAACAACAGAAATTGGTTCAGCATGAGGACCGAATTTTCATTCCAAAAAATTGGCGTTTTCATTCAGACGGTATCGCTTCATCCCTTTTTTATATTTGAAAAATGAAAATACAACTCCAACATTCTGGAAAATCCTATTCCTGTGATTTGTCCAAAGGCATAGATTTATCCAGCACCCTAGCCAAAAAGGGAAATGAAATAAAGGCTTGGTATGTAAATGATTCCGTTTCCGAACCTGTGAAAAGTGAAGGTTGGATAGGTAGTGTAAAGGAAGGATCCTCTGTAAATTTTTTCAATATTTTTTTTAATCCCCATGGAAATGGAACCCATACCGAAGGCTTTGGACATATATCCAAAAACCAAGAGAGCATTAATAATCAATTAAAGGATTTTCATTTTTTTGCTCATTATATTTCGGTTACACCCATAGAAAAAGATGGTGATGGACTTATTACTTGGGATTTGATTAAAGACAAAATTGAAAATTGGGACTTTGAAGCTTTGGTAGTAAAAGCTGGGCATTTTACCGCTGGACATGATTTTAGCAAAAGCAATCCCCCCTATTTTGATCCGGATTGTATTCTAAAAATAAAAGCAAAAGGAGTAAAGCATATTTTAACGGACTTACCTTCTGTGGACAGGGAAGAAGACGAAGGGAAACTATTATCTCATAAAGCATGGTGGAATTTTCCAGACAATCCCAGATCGGAAGCCACTATTTCTGAATTGCTGGAAATAGAAGATGGAATTGAAGAAGGACTTTATTTTATGAATTTGCAATTGGCCCCTTTTCATAATGACGCAGCGCCTTCTAGGCCGGTTTTGTATAAACTCGAAAAAAATAATTAAGATTTAAATACGTGTTGTAGCATTTTAAAGTGTCATGATACTAGAAAACTAAATAAAACAAATCAATGAAAAAAATTATCTCAAGTCTGTCCCTATGTTTGAGCCTAATTGGCTTACAAGCCCAAAATGGACAAATTGTAGGCGGTTCTGCTGTAACAAATGGTGATTATCAGTTTATGGCAACTTTACTTTCGCCGAACTCTTCAGGAAGTACAGATTTATCGAACGATTTCTTTTGTGGTGGTAGTTTGATTGCACCAGGTTGGGTCCTAACGGCTGCACATTGTGTAACTGATTTTAGCACATCACCAGCAAAGGCTGTTTTACCGAGTGAAGTAGAAGTTGGTTTTGATATTTACGCCCTTGAAAACCCTAATGGAACTTGGATTCATAGAACGGTGGACATGGTAATTGTGCATCCAGACTTTTTAGATGGGAGCGATGAAAATGCGGATGTGGCTTTAATAAAATTAAGTTCGCCAGTTATGGGTATTAAGCCAATTGCGCTGCCCGCGGGAGAAAATGACACCTTGCATGAAATGATTGGAACAATGCTTAGGAATATTGGATTTGGTTCTAATTTCGATCCGAATATTGTCCCTAATTTTCATCAATCTGATACTTTGTTATTTGTAGATCTTGGTGTGATTTCCGTAGATAGCGCTAAAAGTTTACACTCCGATTATGCGGATTTGAACGGGCGGGCTTTGCCTACTTTGGGGCCAGATTCGGTTCAGGATAAATCTCCTTGTTTTGGAGATAGTGGTGGTCCACTTTTTAATGATCATGGAATAGATCCTGTTCAGGTGGGAGTTGTTAGTTGGGGTTCTTTTTGTGGAGATGCCGATTATGCAGCTGTTTTTGCCAGAGTTTCGAAACAAATTACTTGGATAAAATCTCATATTGTGGATTTGTCTACAGATAATCCTCAAAAAGTAGAACTGGCTTTTGTAGGGAATCAGAAACTGATTTTAATGGAAGCAGGGGACGAGTCAGAATTGAGAGTTTTTGACGGTTTGGGAAGAATAGTTTATTTTGAAACCCTAGCGAATAAAGAAAAAGATTTGTCATTTTTAAGATCTGGTTATTATACACTGAGTATTGAAAAAAATGGTTTACAAAATAGAATTAAATATGTTGCACCTTAGAAATATCGCCCTATTGGGATTACTATTTTTGGTTTCTTGTAAAACGCCAAAGTACAGTCCAGTAGAACCATTTGAAGCGACTACCGTAGAAGACTCTTCCAGTAAAAGCAACAAAGAAGGCGGCGAAGAGCAATTGTCCTTGCCTTTTAATTCACCTACGGTGGTTGAGGTAATACCAGATGGAAACATGTGGAAGGTGAAATTGCGATTAAATGGAAAATGTGGTGCGCATACCTTAAAGTGGTTGGAAATTTCTGAATGTAACCTTGAGGTAAGAGATATGACCACCACTGATAAATGTATGGGTTACCAATTTGTAACCGAGCAATTGAAAAGAAATAAAGATTGCGATGAAGTTTTTATAAATGGAAAAAGCTATTCCAATAAGGAATGGGTTTTAGAATAACAAATTGAAAAAGTGAATAAAAAGCCTCAAGATTTATTTCTTGGGGCTTTTGTTATTGGAGGCCATAGCCAAAATATAAAATCCGTTTTTCTAATCTTCCATTTACCTTCAAGAAAAGCAATTTTAGTTTTAGAAGAATTGGAAATTTTAAGCTTTCAAGTTTTCGATTCTTGGAGGTTTTATAGACTTCTATATTTGATTTCAATAGACAATCTGATTACAGAAAAAAACTGATACAAGAAAATACAATATGATATATGGTTGACGATAAGGGTTGTAGAATATTTTCATCCCTATTTTAAGACAAAATTGGAGCTAAAAAATGAAAAGTAGTTTACAGTTATATATGGTGGAATTTTGTTTGTTTTATAATAGATCTATAAAACGAGGTTGCCTTAAAATCGTTAAGAGTAAGGGGAAACATTTAAAATATGATATTGACTATAGCGAGAATATTCTGGGTGATTTTGTTGTAAATATGAAATAGGGTAGATTATTAATTGGGTGTGTTATTTTAGGAATAACGCACCCTAATTTTTGTTTTTATGAAAAAACACAAATGGCTTTTGGTATTTTCAGTTTTGTTCATTTTTGGTTGCGGAATAATTGAAATTGCACCCTCAAAAAAAGAAAAATTTGAGGAGTATAAGAAAAATGCTGAAAATCAAACTTTAATTCCTGTCGTTTTTGAGGATTTGGATAAGAAAATTCGACCAAATGATTTTTTAATTATTTGGGCACCATGGTGTCCACATTGTTTGGTAATGCTAGACGAATTATACCTAAAGGCAAATAAAGAGCAATTGGAATCCATGGTTTTTGTATCAAGTAGTTATGATTTAAAAGGAATTAGTAAAGTTTTAAATAGACGCCCAACGCTAAAGGAAAAAATAAAATTCTTAGTTATTGATGGTGATGAATATGGAGCTTTTGAAGACGAAAGGATAAGGCGATTTTCTTTAGCCGTTAATGGAGAAGAAGGGCGAGGAAGCCCTATTTTCTATGAAAAGACTGAAGGTGGAGAGTATATAACACAGAGCAAAAGTAATTTTTACCATATTATTTTTTCAAAATAATTCACATCTACCCTTAAAATTTCAAATTCTTTCTATGCCCATTTTTATTGGGCTCATTGGCTTTGATGGGTTGAAAACAGTATAGCTTTCTGGAAAAAATTAGAAAACAGTTTTTGCCTTAGGAGCCTATTTTAGGATTAAAAAATTATGGTTGGAATAGGTGATGTCAAGACAGTTTTCGCATTTGGTTACAATATGGCCATTAAATTTGATACAATAATTCTTACTGTAATTTTGGTAGGATAAACATGTGTTTTGGTAATCAAGCTTAAATGTATCTACGTCTAAGGTTCCAAAATGTAAGGTGTATTCTACAAATCCATTTTCCCTGTTTGGTTAATAATCCACTCTAAAAGATAATTCCATTTTTTGAGAGACAGGGTCAAAAGTGTAGGCAAAAATCTGGCCGTCAACCCTAGTTAATTCGTTGTTTGGATCATTTATATCCTGTATTTTAACCGTATCCATTGTCCCAATTTTTATCATAAACAAACTGTCTAAAATAAAGTTCCGATTTGATGCTAGAAAGATATTCTCGCCTGAAATAGAATCAATAACAAATAAATTAATGGAGGCGATTTCAGGTTCATTATCATGGATCGTCAGATTCCTACAACCTGTGAGCATGAGAACGGAACTAATAAATAGAACCTAAAAACGAATATTGAAAACCTTCATGAAAATGGAGTATTAGTTTGCAGTTATTGTTAAATTAGAACAACTCAAAAGTTTAGAATAGTGTTTTAGGGCGATTCAGAAAATAGAGGATTATTTTTCAAGGACAAGAACCCCTTTAGAATAAAGACTTAGTTCAGGGCAATTTTTACAAATTGGAATTAAATCGCCATTTAACTTTGCACAAAATCGATCTGAGTAGCCTTGGAAATCAGCGCAGGTCCAATCATATTCAATTCGCAAAGTGTCAACATCGTTTGACCCAAAATGAATTTTAAAAGCGATAAATCCTTCATCTCTACCACGTTCATTATCTAGGGAAATTTTGAAATCTGCCCTATTGTTTAAGCTATCTAAATTATAGGTAAATAACTGGCCCGATATAAATTTAGGTAATTCTGATCCACCATTTTGATTTTGAATTGGAACGGTATCTAGGGTGCCAAGTCTAATCATATAAAGACTATCCACCAAGGATACATTATTTCGAGTTAGAAATAAATGTTGCCTATCTACAGAATCAAGGACAATAAAATTCACTTGAGTTACCCAAGGTTCTTTACCGTAATTATCACCGATGATCGTGCAACTTATCTGTACTAAAATACAAAAGGCAAGGAGGAGAAGAGAGTAGGATTTCATTTAACAAAGTAAAATATTATTATTTGATGAAAGATAAATAAACTATTTCTGATTGTTCAGTTCCTTGTTTGGGATGAAAGCGAGAAGGCCTAAAAAATGTCGCAGTCAAAAAAAACAGTTTTCTTTTCAATAGACTTTTATATTTGCCCTAATGGCCAAGTCAATAAGAAAGAGAAAAAATTTATTTAAAGCATTAGGACCAGGGATTTTGTTTGCAAGTACGGCTATTGGGGTTTCCCATTTGGTGCAACGCACACAGGCTGGGGCTGATTATGGTTTTGCGCTTTTGTGGGCGGTAATATTGGCAAACCTTTTTAAATATCCCTTTTTCGAATACGGATCGCGCTATGCAAACGCCACAGGAACCACCTTAATTGATGGTTATCGGAAAATGGGTAAGTGGGTTTTAGCTATTTACTTTTTAATTAATATTCTAAGCACCTTTTTGGTTATTGCGGCGGTTGGGTTTGTAACATCTGGCTTTATGCAGAACCTTTTTGGGATAGAAAATTCCAATCTTACTACCCTTTTATTATTTGGTATTTGCTCCCTTATTTTAATCTCAGGGAAATACAATGTCCTAGACAAATTGATTAAAATATTAGGGATTGTACTTTTAATAACCACAGTTTTTGCCGTTACCCTTACTTTTTTAAAAGGTCCCCAAGGGGATTTGGGTTTATGGTCCAAAAGCTGGTTTCCTGATTCTACTATGGGCGTGTTCTTCCTTTTAGCCTTAATGGGATGGATGCCTACAGCACTAGACATTAGTGCATGGAGCAGTTTGTGGATTATTGAAAAAGAGAAAAGCACTGGCTACAAACCAAGCATGAAAGAAACTCTATTCGATTTCAATTTTGGGTATTTAAGCACGGCGTTTTTATCTATTTGCTTTGTAGGATTAGGAGCTTTTATTCTTTTTGGAACAGGGGAAGAATTGGCCAATGGAGCGGCAGGTTTCGCCAGCGGAATTGTAGGGCTTTACACCAATACAATGGGTCAATGGGCCTATCCTATTATAGCTTCCTGTGCGTTTTCAATAATGTTTAGCACTTGCATTACGGTGATAGATGGATACTCAAGAAGTACCGAAAAAATTGTAGAGCTATTTAGAAAAGATGCTGGTTCAGATATAGCAAAGCCTAATTTTTGGTCCTCCTATCGGTTTATGATAATCCTTAGTTCCTTAAGTGGAATGTCCTTAATTTTTCTTTTCCAGAATTCAGATTTTGGAATGAAAGGTTTGGTAAATATTGCCACGACCATGTCTTTTATAGTTGCTCCATTTGTGGCTATCTTTAATGTTTTATTGGTTCGAAAAAGGAATTTAGGGGAATTTGCACCGCCATTGTGGATGCGGATATTAAGTTATTTAGGGATTTTGTTTTTGACAGGATTCACCGTTTATTTTTTAATGTTGAAATTCGGTTTAATAGTATAGCGAATGAATGAATTAGCAAAATTTGATAATGAAAAGGCGGCAAGCTATGATGAGAGAATTGCAATGTCGATTCCCAACTATGATTATTTAATGTCCTCCATGCCTCGATATTTATCCAAGTTCGTAGGCAAATCATCGGAGGTGAAAATATTGGTTGCCGGATGTGGAACGGGCAACGAAATGGAACAATTCCTTTTGCATGATGAAAAGTGGAATGTTACAGGAATAGACCCCTCTCCTGATATGGTGGGAATTGCCAGAAAAAAATTAAGACTTTATAAAAATCAAAAACTAATAGTTGGTAGAGTAAAGGGTTTGCCCGACGGTTTAAAGTATGATGCAGCTACTTTGAGTCTAGTATTACACTTTTTACCAGACAATGGAGCAAAAGCTAATTTGCTGAAAAGTATAGCTCAAAGATTAGCAAAAGGAGCACCTTTAATTGTGGTGGATATGTTTGGGGAAAAAGATGAAATATGGCAAAAATTACAATTGCTCTCTGAGATTCTTCCTGAAGAATTTGATGCAAAAACGAAAAAAGAAATGTCCCAAAGAATCCTAGAGGAGATAAATTACATCCCCGAAGAACGCTTCAAGGAATTATTACAAATCGCAGGATTCAGTGAACCCTTAAGATACCATCAAAGCCTGATGTATGGAGCTTGGGTTTGCCAAAAACAATAAAAGAGAAATGGAAAAAGCCTTAGAAATAAGAAACTTTACTAGAAAAGATAAGCCCAAATGCCTTGAGATATTTAAGAGCAATCACCCAAAATATTTCGCCACCCACGAACTGCCATTATTCGATAAATGGTTGGACACCTGTGAGCTAAAAGAATATTTTGTAGCTGAAAAAGAAGGAGAAATTTTAGCCTGCGGCGGTGTGTTTTTGGATGGACGATTTGATAAAGCGGGTTTATCTTGGGGAATGGTACACTCCGGTTTTCATGGAAAAGGAATAGGTAGAGAATTCACCCAATTCCGTGTAGAAAAAATGAAGGAGCTCTTTCCCACATACGGAGCCATGCTCGAAACCTCCCAGTTCACCTTTAAGTTTTATGAAAAATTAGGCTTCGAAACAAAAGAAATCACAGTAGATGGTTTTGGCGGTGGCTTTGATAAGTATTTGATGGAGAAGGGGTAATTTCATTCACTTAATGATCGTTTTTTTTGTTCTGTGGTTACTTGTGGTCGGTTGATTCTTTTTGGTTCAATCTTTAGATCATGAGCGATAGCGAATAACTCCAAAGGATCATGAGCGATAGCGAATAACTCCAAAGGATCATGAGCGATAGCGAATAACCCAAAAGAACAGAAATAATCTTTCCATCGCCAAAAGGAATTGAAGGTTAAAAATGTGGAACAATTACCTCTTATCTAGTTTCTTCATTTCCATAAAAACTGAACAATTAGGTTCAATAAAAAAGGCACTATCCACAACAGATTCCAGCGCGATACAATCGCGCAGCAGCGGGGTTTCAAAAGTTACCGACATGAGTCGACTGGTTAAAGATGTTTCTAATTTTAACCAAGACATTGGGAGCTGGGATGTATCCAATGTCACTGAAATGAGGGAAATGTTTCAATTGGCTTCCAGTTTCAATCAAGATATGAGCTCTTGGGATGTTTCTAGTGTTACCAATATGAACTATATGTTTACCTCAGCTTCTAGTTTTAATGAAAATATCAGCACTTGGGATGTTTCTAGTTGCACTAGCATGGGTAGCATGTTTCGCAGAGCATCTAGTTTCAATCAAAATATTGGCGCATGGGATGTTTCTGGTGCTTCCGTAATGCAAGCTATGTTTAGTGAGGCTTCTAATTTCAACCAAAATATTGGTTCCTGGGATGTTTCCAGTGTTTTTGTTATGTCTGGTATGTTTCAAAAGGCCTCTAGTTTCAATCAAGATATTAGCTCTTGGGATGTTTCTATTGTTACCGACTTGGGTTGGATGTTTAAAGATGCTCAAGGATTCAATCAAGACCTTAGTTTATGGGATGTGACCAAGGTTACAGATTGCTCCAATTTTGACAATAACACCTCCGCCTGGACTCTCCCAAAACCAAATTTTACCAATTGTACTCCTTAGGGAATATACTTTTAAAGTAAATTAGTAATTATTTATCCCATCCCTTCAATAAAAGTCTCCACAAAACCAACAATCTTGGCAATGATTCTTTTGGAAACAGATGCTCTTTCTTTAAGGCTTGGTCTTTCATCCAGTAATGCAATAACCTCATCTCGCATGGGTTCTTTTTGGGTGAAAAGGTAATTGCTTACTGTTATTAGCAAATTTTCATAATCTAATCCTTCCGTGTCACTCAACTCTTTTATGGCCTTTTTCTTTTCTAGGGTCCAATAAGTATCAAATGCATCATCTACTAGATCACTGTTTGATACCAAGGGTAAATTGCTTTCAATGAATTTTTCAATGAGTTCTTTTTTACTTCTAAGCTGGTTGTTAGAAGCCATCAAGTCTGAAATTGCTTTTATTTGCTTTTCTCTGTCCTTTGGTTTTGATCCATACAATTTGGTTAATAGGCCGATGATATATGCTACATTAATTTCATCTTTTCGGATTAACTCCAATTCAAAATCAATATCGTTAAGAATGGAAACCTTTTCTTTTTGCGTATCAGATTTTACACTTTGATATAAATCCAGGTACTTGCTCTTGTAGTTCTCAAAGGTTTGTTCATCCATTTGCAAATCGTCGTAACTGAATTCGGTAAA
>CAKZNE010000151.1 GCA_937129395.1 uncultured Cryomorphaceae bacterium
ATACCCTTAGCGATTATATTAAAGACAGTAAGGCGATCCGTTTTGAAGGTGATGGTTATGGTGATGCATGGGTAAAGGAAGCCATGAGCAAAGGACTGAACAATGTGAAAACAACTCCCCATGCTTTGGATTTTTACGTTAGCAAACCTGCCTTAGCCTTATTTGAAGAAAATGAAGTTTTAAATAAAATTGAAGCAGAAGCTCGCCACGAGATTATGCTTGAAGAATACCAAAAGAAAATTCAAATTGAAAGTAGAGTTTTAGGGGATATTGCTGGAAACCATATTGTACCAACTGCTATTGCCTATCAAAACACTTTAATTGAAAATGTTAGAGGTTTAAAGGTGGTATTGGAACCAAAGACTTTTACCAAAGTTGCCAAGGAGCAATTGGAAATGATAGAGGAAATTTCAAACAGAATATCAGTAATTATTGCCGAAAAAGAAGCCATGGTTAATGCTCGTAAAGACCTGAACCTGATGGATGATATGGGTGAAAAAGCTAGAGGTTATTGTGATAAAATAATTCCTTTTATCGAAAACATTAGATACCAATGTGATAAACTAGAAATGCTGGTAGATGATGAACTTTGGCCACTACCAAAATACAGAGAATTGCTTTTTATATAATTCCAAAATTATTAAATTTCAAACCCCGTCAAAAATACTTTTGATGGGGTTTTTTATGTTTTTAGAAATATATTCCAACTATTGCTCCAACTTATTCTAACACTGTTCAAAATAAATTTTTATTTTAGCACGCTTACTGCACCCTTAATTGATAAAACACATATGAGAATTTCTTATTGGGGATTATTTTTGGCAATTTTCACCCTATTGGCCAACCCAGTTTTTTCTCAGGGTCCCGATGACCCTACAGCTGCTTCTACAACGACCAGTGATACTAAAAAGAATAAGGATTTAGAAAAAGCCGACGAGGCTTTTAAAACCTTGAAATATTTAGTCGCTATCGAACATTACAAGGAAGCCTTTGGCGATGCTAAAGGAAGAGAAAGTAAATCTGCAATATTGTTTCAGATTGCTGAGTGTTACAGATTTACCAGAAAATGGCAAGATGCGGAGAAAAATTATGAGAAAGCAGTAAAATTAGGGTATAAAGACCCCATTGCAATCCTTCATCAAGCAGATATGCTTAAAGCACAGGGTGAATATGAAGATGCTTTAGAAGTTTATCAAGAATACAAAAAGAGTAATCCCACAGATCCAGCAGGAGGTGAAGGGGTAGAATCTACCAAAGAAGCTTCGGAATGGGAAAATACACCTAACCTTTATCAGGTTAGTAATATGAAGGATATCAATACCAGATACAGCGAATTTTGTCCGGTATATGGTGGAAAAGCAAAAGAAACATCTGAAATTATTTTTACATCTGCACGCGAAGAATCTACGGGTAGCGACGAGGACGACTGGACAGGAGAGCCATTTTATGATTTATATGTAACATCGTCCGAAAGAAAAGGTGGAAGAGGTAGAAGAAAAAGAGGGGGCGATGATGGAGAATTGGATGTTTCCAAAAAAAGCTGGTCAGCGCCAATTCTTTTAGATGAGGAAAAAATTGTAAACACAAGACACCATGAAGGTGCACTTACTTTTGATTCCAGAAAGAAAAAATTATACTTCACCAAATGTATGGAGGAGGATAACCAATCCTTAGGTTGTGGAATTTATATTACCGAAATGCAAGGAACGGCCTGGAAAGCTCCAGAGTTGGTTATTATTGGAAATGACACCAATGCCAATGTTGGTCACCCCTGCCTTAGCCCAGACGATAAATTATTATACTTCGTTTCTTCTGATTTTAACAGCAGAGGAGGAAGAGATATTTTTGTTTCTACATTCGATAGAAGAAGAAAATCTTGGGGAACACCAAAAAATTTAGGGCCAAAAGTAAATACCGAATTAAACGAAAGATACCCTTTTGCTCACGACAATGGCTATTTGTATTTTTCATCAGACGGTCACCCAGGAATGGGAGGTTGGGATATCTTCAGAATTAAAGTTGGAGCAGACGGGCTTCCATTGCCAAATGCTAAAACGGAAAATTTAAAGGCACCAATTAATTCCAGTTCCGATGATTTTAGTATCGTTTTCGAACCAGGAGATGATAAAAAAGGATTCTTGGCCAGTAACAGAAAAGGTTCCAATAATAATAGCGATGATATTTATGCTGTTTTCAAAACACCTGTTGTTTTTAAATTACAAGGGGTAATTACTTCTTCCAAAGATGGACAGGTAATTCCTGTTGTTTCTATAAAATTAGAAGGCGGAGGAGCCAGTATTGAAGGGATTGCAGATAAGGATGGATATTATTCTTTTGATAATACCCAGATTAAAAAGGATGTTGCCTATCATTTGGTTTTTGAAAAAGAAAAATTCTTGAAGGCGCAAGGAGACGTAACCACGGTAGGTGTCCCTATGTCTGCCTTCGAATATCTTCCTTCAGAAACGAAATTCCAGCACACACTTACTTTGAATGTAACCATGGATCCAATAGATGTTCCTATCATTCTTCCAAATGTGTTGTTTGCAACAAATAAGGCGGAGCTTAATCCTGATTCTCAAAAAGCCTTGGATACGGTGATTTATATCCTTACCAATAATCCTAGAATTACCATTGAGTTGAGGTCCCATACCGACTATATTGGTAAAGATGCGAGTAATGATGATCTCTCTAGGAGAAGAGCGGATTCTTGTGTTGCCTATTTAGTAAAAAATGGAATTGCTCAAGCTAGATTAACAGCAGTTGGTAGAGGGGAAAATGAACCGAGGATCATTCCAGAAAACTATTTAGGTTATGCTGCGGACAAGTTTAAACCAGGGACAGAATTAAAAGAGTCCTATATCAAAACATTAAGTGCAGAGGATCAATCGGCGGCAAATCAAATCAACCGTCGTACGGATATGAAAGTACTTCGCGACGATTACATCCCTGCAGAAGGATTGGATGAGCCTGTGGCTGTAAATCCTGATGATGTAATTAACAACCGGAAAAATGCAAAACCTGAACCCGGAAAAATTTACATTGTAAAAGGAAGAGAGAGTTTTGGAGTTATTGCCAGAAAAAATAAGATCAAAATTCAAGATTTAAAGAAAATCAATGGTGGACTGAGAGGGATTCGTCCTTTCGAAGGGATGCAAGTGAAGGTGGAAAAGGATGGCAATTACGATGAATGGGATGATTCTCATTATAAGGTTGTTAAAAAAGGAGAAACCTATAAAAGCATTGCCAAAAAATTAGATTTGGATGATGACGAACTAGAAGAATTAAATCCAGATATTGATAAAAAACAACTTGTTCCAGGTCTTTGGATTCTGATTAAGTAGCTTTATTAAATAACATTTAAGCGCTCCAAGTATTGGTATTACTTGGAGCGCTTTTTTTATTTTTGCAATATGAATAATTCAACATCCAGATATAGCGATAGAGGTGTTTCGGCCCAAAAAGAGGACGTTCACAAGGCCATCAAAAACATTGATAAAGGATTATTTCCCAATGCTTTTTGTAAAATAATTCCAGATTTTTTAACGGGTAGTGAAGAGCATTGCGTGATAATGCATGCCGATGGAGCGGGAACAAAATCTTCCCTAGCATACGCCTATTGGAAGGAAACTGGAGATCTTTCCGTGTGGAAAGGGATTGCACAAGACGCATTAATAATGAACATTGACGACCTGCTTTGCGTAGGTGCGGTGAATGATTCTATTTTGCTTTCTTCTACCATAGGCAGAAATAAAAACTTAATCCCTGGTGAGGTAATTTCAGCCATTATAAACGGAACCCAAGAATTGGTTGATGACCTAGCCAAGTCTGGGATTGATATTGTTCTTACAGGTGGAGAAACTGCAGATGTTGGTGATTTGGTGAGAACCATTATTGTGGATAGCACTGTAACGGCCCGAATGAAAAGGGAAGATGTTATCGATAATGGAAATATAAAAGCAGGTAATGTAATTGTTGGACTTTCATCTTTTGGTCAAGCCACTTATGAAAATGAATACAATGGTGGGATGGGAAGTAATGGTCTTACCTCTGCCAGACATGATGTTTTTAATAAAGAACTAGCGAAAAAATACCCGGAAACCTTTGATGCTTTGGTACCTGAAGATTTGGTTTATTCCGGAAGTAAAAATTTAACAGATGAGGTAGAAGGGAGTCCAGTCAATGCCGGAAAATTGGTTCTTTCTCCAACTCGAACCTACGCACCCATTATTAAGGCCATGCTAAAAGAGTATAGATCTTCAATTAGCGGAATGGTTCATTGCAGTGGTGGTGCACAAACTAAGGTTTTACACTTTGTAGAAAATGTTCATATCATAAAGGATAATCTTTTTGATGTTCCTCCCTTGTTTAAACTAATAAAGGATTCTTCTGGAGCCGATTGGAAGGAGATGTATCAAGTATTTAATATGGGCCACAGAATGGAATTGTATTGTGAGCCAGAGGTGGCGAATCAATTAATTGCCATTAGTGAAGGTTTTAATGTAGATGCAAAAATTATTGGAAAAGTAGAAGAAAGTTCCACCAAAAAACTGACTATTAATAGTGAGTTCGGTGAATTCATCTACTAAGAGAAAAGAGAAATGGAAGATAAATTAAATGCCATAAAGCAGCGATATGATGAGGTGAATGATCTGATTATTCAACCGGATATCATCATGGATCAAAAAAGATATGTAAAGCTGAATAGGGAATATAAGGAGCTAAAACCTCTCGTGGATATTCGTGCAAAATATTTGGAGTTAAAATCCAATTTACAAGAAGCAAAGGAAATAATGAACGATGGTGCCGATCCGGAAATGAAGGAAATGGCACAGATGGAAATTGAAGAATGTGGCCCAAAAATCGAAGAATTAGAAGAAGAAATTAAATGGTTGCTAATACCTAAAGATCCAGAAGATTCTAAAAATGCCCAACTGGAAATTAGAGCAGGTACGGGTGGAGATGAAGCCTCCCTTTTTGCTGGTGATCTCTATAAAATGTACACCCGCTATATCGATAGTATGGGCTGGAAGGTTAAGGTTTTAGATGTTAGTCAGGGAACCGTTGGTGGCTACAAGGAGGTAGTTTTGGAAGTAAGTGGTGAGGATGTTTACGGAACTTTAAAATTTGAATCTGGTGTTCACAGGGTTCAAAGGGTCCCAGATACCGAAACCCAGGGTCGTGTCCATACTTCAGCAGCAACAGTTGCTGTACTTCCAGAAGCCGAAGATGTAGATGTGGAAATAAATCCAGCCGATGTAGATTTACAGACTTCGAGATCGGGAGGTGCTGGTGGCCAGAATGTAAACAAAGTAGAAACAAAGGTACAGCTTACCCACAGGCCATCAGGGATTGTAGTTGTTTGTCAAATTGAAAGATCACAGCTTGCCAACCGCGAAAGAGCAATGGTAATGCTTAGAACAAAATTATACGAGCGAGAATTGGCCAAACACAATGCGGCGATTTCCAGCAAAAGAAAATCTCTGGTTTCTACAGGAGATAGATCTGCAAAAATTAGGACCTATAATTTCCCACAAGGAAGAGTAACTGATCATAGAATTAATATGACAGTTTATAGTTTGAACGATGTATTGAATGGAGACATTCAAAAGTTTATAGATGAGTTGAAAATGGCCGAAAATGCTGAGAGATTAAAAGAAGGTTCAGAAATATAGAGCAATGACAAAAAAGGAACTGCAAGATCAAATTAGTAGCAAAAAGTCCATGTTATGTGTTGGTTTGGATACCGATTTATCCAAAATTCCAAGTCATTTATTAGAAACAGAAGATCCCATTTTTGAATTTAATAAAGCCATAATTGACGCCACAGCTCCTTACACAGTTTCTTATAAGCCCAATATCGCTTTTTATGAAGCCTATGGAGTTTCGGGTTGGAATAGCTTGGTAAAAACCGTCAACTATTTGAATTCCAATTTCCCGGAAATTTTCACCATCGCTGATGCGAAAAGAGGGGATATTGGAAATACATCAAATCGTTATGCAAAAGCTTTTTTAGACTGGCAAGATTTCGATAGTGTTACCGTTGCTCCTTATATGGGTTCAGATTCCGTGTTGCCTTTTCTCACTATGAAAGAAAAATGGGTTATCCTTTTGGCTTTAACTTCCAATGAAGGTTCGATTGATTTCCAAACCCAAGAATTGAAAAATGGGAAAATGCTCTTTGAAGAGGTATTAATCAAGAGTAAAGAATGGGGAAATTCCGAGAATATGATGTATGTGGTTGGCGCAACAAAGGCGGATTACCTTAAAAAAGTAAGACAAATTGTAGCCGATAATTTCTTGTTAATTCCAGGTGTAGGCGCCCAAGGAGGTAATTTAAATGAAGTAATGGAAAATGGATTATCCAAAGATCCCAATCTATTAATCAATTCTTCTAGGGGAATAATATATGCAGGGGGGGACAATAAAGATTTTGCGGAAATAGCCGGTGAATCTGCTAAAACCCTACAAAAACAAATGGCAGAATATCTTTAATCCAACCTTACCTTATCCAATAAATTACTAAGAGTTTCTGCTTCCTTCTCAGTTAAAGATCCTAAATGAGCGGAAATATTATCCTTCAAATCCATTTTGGCAAGGAGTTGTAAGCCCTCTTCAGTAATGGAAATATCGACCAAGCGTTTGTCGCTTTTACAGGTTTTTTTTTCAACTAAACCTTTGATTACTAAGCGATCAACTATTCTGGAAGTGTCGCTCATTTTATCGAGCATCCTTTCCCTAATCTTTAAAGTACTCAAGGGTTCAGGTTGGGAGCCACGCAAAATCCTCAATACATTAAATTGCTGATTCGTTAGATTTTCTTCCGCCAAAAAGAATCGAAATTTTTCCGAAAGCCAATTGTTGGTAAAAAAAATATTGATAGCAGCCTTTTGTCGCATGCTCTTAAAATGTTTCTGCTGAATGTCTTCCGATAGTCCCATTTAAAATTTTAGAAGAAGTGATTTGGTGCTCAATAATTCTAGTTGATCACCCAAGCAATTCACGTTATGATAAAGCTAATTTAAAATTAATTTGATGTTTAAACATTCAATTCAATAAAAAATTTCTATTTGTCTGTTTTTAAGTTTCTTGTACAATCAATACCAAAAACACCTAGCTTTAGTTTTTTATTTTTCAAAACACCAATTTGAAATTAAGAAGTTTTCAATTCCTTAATCGGAATCTGTAGAAACCATTCCTAAGCTTCATCACAAAGAGATTTTAGTAAAGCCTTAAAGCTCCATTCAAAAGATGACGGAAGATTTCATTCATTACCTCTGGAAATACAAAAAAGTAAACATCCACAACTTAAAAACCATCCAAGGTGAAAAGGTGGAAATGATCCGGTTTGGCATGCATAACAGCGATTCTGGTCCAGATTTTAGTAATGCGCAAGTAAGAATAGAGGGGCAACTTTGGGCAGGAAACATAGAGATTCACCTTTTAAATTCTGATTGGAGAAAACACAAACACCAAAAAGATGGCGCCTATCGAAATGTAATTCTACATGTTGTTTATGAATATGATACAGAAATTGTTTTTTTTGATAATGGACCAACCATTCCCTGTATTGAATTGAAAGGGAGAATAGATGAAAAACTATATTGGAAATATGAAGGCTTACTAAATTCCAATGGCCCAATTGTTTGTTATAACCAAGCCAAATTAATTGACCCTTTTATAAAGGAAAGCATGTTGCAGCGATTAATGGTGGAAAGAATGGAATTGAAAACCAACGAATTGTCCAATTTATTGGAATTAAGAAAAGGAGATTGGAATTCCGTTTTTTATGAATGGTTATTTAGAGGATTTGGACTAAAGGTAAACTCAGATCCCATGCGAATTTTAGCGATGCAATTGTCCGCAACAATAGTTTACCGACATAGAAATAGTCTAGAGGATATTGAAGCTTTGTTGTTTGGAGTTGCAGGGATGCTGGAAAAACCCAAAGATGAGTATTCAAAAAAGTTGAAGTCTATTTTCCAACATTTAAAAAGAAAATATGACTTGTCAATATTGGATTCAAAAATTTGGAAGTTTTCCAGAATGCGGCCAAATTCATTTCCCAGTTTAAGAATAGCCCAACTGGCAGCCTTCCTATTTCAAAATGGAGCTATTTTTACAGATTTTCTAGAGGAAAAAGATTCTAAAAAGTTGGCTCAAACCTTTCAAATTGAGGTTTCAGATTATTGGAAAAGCCATTTTCGATTCGGAGTTTCTTCCACTGAAAGAAGTGGAAATATTGGGATTGAATTTTCTCAAACCCTTATTTTAAATGTAATTATTCCTATTTTATTTCTATACGGAAAGGAAAAGGGGAAGGAAGAATTTCAACAAAGGGCATTTGATTTATTAGAACAAATGAAATTTGAAAAAAATCAGATAACCCAAATATATGAGGCTTTGAATTTCCCAAATGAGTCGGCTTTTCATTCCCAAGCTTTAATCCAATTAAATCAATTTTATTGTAAACCCAAAAAATGCCTAAATTGCAAACTTGGAACTCATCTGATGACCATCCCCAAATGATAGAGAATTTTAGAAATTATTGCGAAAAAAGAGGTTTTGAGGTTTGCTCACGTTTGGGCGAACGGATAGGAATTAGATCTTCTGTTGTCCGCATGTATTTCATTTACGGATCTTTTATCACCATTGGTTTTCCTTTTCTAGTTTATTTATTTCTTGCTTTTTGGATTAGGATTAAGGATTATACAAGAAGCAAACGAACCTCAGTTCTTGATATTTAAGTGAATCGTTTAGGCATTTTCCAAAAGATTTACTTTACCCTTTTCGTCCTATTGATTATTGTTTCAATGGGAATTGGAGGATATATGCTCATTGAAGACTATTCCTTATCGGATGCTTTTTATATGACCATTATCACGGTTAGTACGGTAGGTTTTGGTGAAATCCATCCACTTTCTGAGGCTGGAAGAATTTACACCGCCTTTTTAATTATTATCAGTTTAGGAGTTTTTGCCTATGGAATTTCTATAATTGCAGCTTCCGTTCTCAGCGGTGAGCTTACTCATTTTTTTAAATTATATCGATTGGAAAATGTAATTCAAAATTTGTCATCCCATGTAATTATTTGTGGCTACGGCCGGAATGGGAGACGAGCAGCAAGAAAGCTAGATGCCTACGGTGAAAAATATTTGGTCATTGAACAAAATGATGAAATTATTGCCAATTATTTAGAAAATACAGGTGTCCCATTCATACAAGGAGACGCCACCGCGGACGATGTTTTGTTGTCTGCAGGAATTGAGAGAGCGAAATCTATAATCGCAACTTTAAGCAAAGATTCCGACAATCTTTATGTAGTAATTTCTGCCCGTACACTTAACAAAGAAGTAAGAGTAATTTCAAGAGCTTCAAACGAAAGTGCAGAAAAGAAATTAAAAACGGTAGGTGCAAATGCAGTGGTTATGCCGGAAGGAGTTGGGGGCGCACACATGGCAACCTTGGTTGTTTCTCCAAACATTGTAGAATTCCTAGAATTTATTTCCATCGAAGGTTCCAGTAACATCAACCTTGAAGAGATTGAAGTAAGCCAAATTTCTCATGACTCTGGAAAGGTGAAACTTAAGGATCTACAAATTAGACAACAAACGGGCTGCAGTATAATGGGGATAAAAACGCCAGAAGGAGAGTATATTATTAATCCGGATGGGGAATTAGCCCTAACACATAACAGTAAACTATTTGTATTGGGTAACCCTGAAGAAATTAATAAACTGAATAAAATTTTACACGAATGAGAGAAAAGAAAATTTTTGGAGTTTGCCTATGGCTTTCAGATAGATTTGGAATTGAATTGGGATCTACCAGATTACTTTTCATTATCCTTACCTTGATTGGAGTGGGTTCTCCAATTATAGTTTATTTAATACTTGCTTTCGTAAAACCTAAAGACCAATATTAAAAGAAATTGATGAAAATATTAATTACCGGATCCAACGGTTTATTAGGCCAAAAGATGGTTTCCGATCTTAAAGGGGATACTTCCGTTGAGCTTATTGCAACATCACGAGGTGAAAACAGATTAAAAGATAAAACAGGTTACAGCTATTTTTCACTGGATATTACTTCCAATGATGAAGTGCAAGCCTGCATGAACCAATTTAAACCTGATGTAATTGTAAATACAGCAGCAATGACCAATGTCGATGTCTGTGAAAAAGACAAGGACGGTTGCGATCAATTAAATGTTGAAGCAGTAAAGCATTTAATATCTGCCTGCGAAACTCATAATACGCATTTGGTTCACCTTTCTACAGATTTTATTTTTGATGGCGAAGACGGACCATATCCAGAGGATGCCAAACCGAACCCTTTAAGTTACTATGGTTTATCCAAGTTGAAGGCAGAGAATTTAATTCAGGATAGTTCTATTTCATCTTCTATTTTAAGAACAGTTTTGGTTTATGGTGTAGCCGAAGAAATGAGCCGCTCTAATATTGTTTTATGGGCAAAAGGAGCTTTGGAGAAAGGCCAAGCCATGAATGTTGTAGACGATCAGTTTAGAACACCCACTTTAGCTGAGGATTTATCAAAAGGATGTATTGCCGCCGCAAAACTAAAAGCCCAAGGTGTTTTTAATATTTCTGGAGATAATTATTTAAGTGTATTGGAAATTATTGAAGGGGTAGCCGATTTTTGGAAACTTTCAAAAGATAATATTACAGTAGTAAGTTCCACAACTTTAAATCAAGATGCTAAGCGACCACCACGGACTGGATTTGTATTGGATAAAGCGAAAAAAGAATTGAATTATAAGCCACATAGTTTTAAAGAAGGATTGGCAATTGTGGATAGCCAACTTTCTGCTAATTAGTGTTTAAGGCAAATTTGTAAATAATTCAGAAATATTTTTAAATTATTAAGTTAAGGCAAAAATTTTCTTTTATATTTGCACCCCGAAAATGGACACAGCCTATTAGGTTAAAGATATATTGAAATGAAAAGAACTTATCAACCTTCCAACAGAAAGAGAAAAAATAAACACGGTTTCCGTGAAAGAATGGCTTCCGCTAGTGGTCGTAAAGTTTTGGCTTTACGCAGAGCTAAAGGACGCAAGAGGTTAACCGTTTCACATGATGGAAATCATAAAGGTTAAGATGTTCTTATAATTGATCATATTAAAAGGTGTTGCCAATGGTAACACCTTTTTTTTGTGTCAAAATTTTTAATAATCAGTATTTCAAGGAATTAATAGTATGCCAAAGGATAATTCAATAAAATCGGTTTTAATTATTGGTAGTGGGCCAATCGTAATTGGTCAAGCTTGCGAGTTCGATTATGCAGGATCTCAGGCCTCAAGATCTCTCCGTGAGGAAGGAATTGAAGTAACATTAATAAACTCCAATCCGGCTACAATTATGACGGATGAGGTTGTTGCAGATAATATTTATCTGTTGCCTTTGGAGGTAGAATCCATTGAAGAAATATTAAGCAAACATAAAATCGATGCTGTACTTCCTACAATGGGTGGGCAAACCGCATTAAACCTTTGTATTGAAGCTGATAAATTAGGTATTTGGGAGGAAAATGGAGTGGATATTATCGGAGTTGATATCGACGCGATTAATATCACCGAAAATAGGGAAGAGTTTCGCCAGCTAATGGACGATATTAGCATTCCTGTTGCGCCTTCTCAAACGGCTAAATCCTTTTTAAAAGGAAAAGAAATTGCTCAAGAGTTTGGATTTCCACTTTGTATTCGAGCTTCCTTTACTCTAGGAGGAACTGGGGCAACTTTTGTTCATGAAAAAGAAGAATTTGAAGAAGCCCTTTCACGAGGATTAGAGGCTTCTCCAATACATGAGGTTCTTATAGATAAAGCCCTTTTGGGATGGAAGGAATACGAATTGGAATTGTTGAGAGACTCCAATGATAATGTGATAATCATCTGTTCCATTGAAAATATGGACCCGATGGGAATCCATACCGGAGACTCCATAACAGTGGCTCCCGCAATGACACTTTCGGATACAACTTACCAAAGAATGCGAGATATGGCCATCGATATGATGCGTTCTATTGGAACTTTCGCTGGCGGTTGTAATGTTCAGTTTGCCGTAAGCAATGATGAAAAAGAAGATATTGTAGCCATCGAAATAAACCCAAGAGTTTCTAGATCATCTGCCTTAGCATCTAAAGCAACAGGGTATCCTATTGCGAAAATTGCAGCCAAATTGGCTATCGGTTATCATTTAGATGAGCTGATGAACGCCATTACAAAAACAACAACTGCTTATTTCGAACCAACCCTAGATTATGTAATTGTAAAAATTCCTCGTTGGAACTTCGATAAATTTGAAGGGGCGGATAGACGTTTGGGAATACAAATGAAATCGGTGGGTGAAGTAATGGGAATTGGAAGATCTTTCCAAGAAGCTCTTCATAAAGCTGCTCAGTCTTTAGAAATAAAAAGAAATGGTTTAGGAGCCGACGGAAAAGGATATAGCGATCAAGATAAAGTTCTGGAAATGCTGGAAAAGGCAAGCTGGAACAGAGTTTTTGTGATTTATGATGCCATCCAATTGGGAATTCCTCTAAGAAGGATCCATGAAATCACCAAGATTGATATGTGGTTCCTAAGGCAGTTTGATGAATTGGTTAATGTCCAATCCGAAATTGAAAAATACACCAAAAATGACCTGCCAAGAGAACTTCTTTTTGAAGCGAAAATAAAAGGTTTTGCAGATAGACAAATAGCGCATATGATGGGTTGTTTGGAAAGTGAGGTACACAATTTAAGAACCGAACAAGGAATTAACAGAGTTTGGAAATTAGTTGATACTTGTGCAGCAGAATTTCAAGCGCAAACACCCTACTATTATTCTACTTTTGAAAATGAAATTGAAATAGATGGAAAGCGTTTTTCCGAAAATGAAAGTGAAAGATCCGATAAACCAAAAATTATAGTTTTAGGCTCTGGTCCAAACCGTATTGGCCAAGGAATTGAGTTTGACTATTGCTGTGTGCATGGGGTTTTGGCCGCTAGGGAATGTGGTTATGAAACCATTATGATCAATTGCAACCCAGGAACGGTTTCTACGGATTTTGATACCTCGGACAAATTATATT
>CAKZNE010000152.1 GCA_937129395.1 uncultured Cryomorphaceae bacterium
TATCTAATTTAACCTACCTATAGTCGCAACTAAACTTTAAGAACAACAAGGATTAAAATATTATGGCAAAAGCACACAAAATCGATGAATTGCAGTCTTTTACATGGGCTGGAATTGATAAAGTTGGTAAAAAACTCAAGGGCGAACAGCAGGCTAAATCTGTAATTCTTGCAAAAAATGAGTTGCGCCGTCAGGGCATTCAAGTACAAAAAATTAAAAAGAAATCCGGCGTAGGCCCATTCTCTGAGAAAACTTCCTTTTCCAAACCAAAGGAAGATTACGCCTGTAACTTTTAAAGCGGCTAGGGGGTAAATGATATATGTAGGAAATCCTAGATTTAAAAAAGTAGCTGAAACCTCTGCGTTATTGAAAATATAGAAACCAGCGGATAAAAGCATGAGCAGGCTAAGTAGTCCCGTGCTTATGATGGATATCAATTTATGAGTCTTTTTCATTTTATTTTTGTTTGTTCAATTGAAAGAACAAATATAAGTCATTCAATGTTTAGACATTGAATATGTTTCTTTTTCCAATCGCATTATTTATTTTAATTATGAGGATTTTATTTCAAGGGCAGGGGTATTGGATTTGCTCCAAGTTTAAATTCTACTTTGATAGGTAAATAGTTGATGATATCTTCATTCTTCAGCAATTAATTCATCGTGGGTTCCCCTTTCGGCAATTTGGCCATTTTCAATTACCAAAATTTGATCGGCCTGCCTTATAGTACTCAATCGATGTGCGATAACAAAAGTAGTTCTGTTTTTCATTAATTTATCCAAACTTTTCTGGATAAAAGACTCACTTTCAGTATCTAGGTTGGAAGTTGCTTCATCCAATAAAATAACTTTTGGGTTTGCCAATAAGGCTCTTGCTATAGAAACTCTTTGTCTTTGGCCTCCAGATAATTTCACCCCTCTTTCTCCAATTACAGTTTCTAAGCCATCCTCGAATTGATCGGTAAATTCGTTTACATAAGCTCCTTTTACGGCTTCCAATAATTCGCTTTCTGTGGAGTCTGGTCTGGGAAATACTATATTTTCTCTGATAGTTCCTTCGAATAAAAAATCATCTTGTAAAACCACTCCCAGATTTTTACGATAGCTTCTTAAATCCACTTTGGTGATATCTTCTCCATCAATGGTAATAAGACCTGAATTTGGGTTTAAAAATGTGGCTGCCAATCCTGCAATAGTACTTTTCCCACTTCCAGAAGATCCTACCAAAGCAGTTACAGATCCTGCTGGTGCCTCAAAATTTATATTTTTTAGCACTTCTTTATTTTCCTCATAACTAAAGGAAACATCCTTAAACTGAATATCTCCCTTCAGTTCCTTTAGGTGAATAGGTCTATCCTCCTCAATATTTTCCGGCGACATGTTCATTATTTCTTGGGTTCTATCCAATCCCGCTAAAGCCTCAGTAAGCTGACTACCAATATTGCTCATTTGTACGATCGGAGCAACCATAAAACTGAGATAAAGGGTAAATGCCAAAAAGTCTCCTTGAGTCATGGTTCCTTCTACCATAAAATAACCCCCTATGGCCATTATTCCAGCTGAAGAAATTCCCAATAATAAAGTTGAAGAACTGGTGATTATGGCTGTGGATGTTAGGCTCTTTTTTACATTTTTAAAAAGCTTTCCGGCTCCTTCTTCAAATATTTTATTTTCTTGTTCTTCGGAGTTAAAACCTTTTATTACTCTTACTCCGTTTAAAGTTTCGGTTAGCCTTCCTGTTACTTCGGCATTTATTTTTCCTCTTACCCTAAAAATAGGGCGGATATAACCAAAAGCTTTTAAGGCAATTACTGCGAAAATGGCGACCGGAACTAACACAAAGAAGGTCATTAATGCATTTATTTTAATTAAAATAAATAGCGACGCTAGGGCGGTTATGGTTCCTCCAAATAATTGGACTAAACCAGTTCCGATTAGGTTTCTTACACCTTCAACATCAGTCATTATTCGCGAGACTAATGCGCCAGATTTGGTATTATCAAAGAAACTAATGGGTAGGGACAAAACCTTTTTTTGAACCTGTACCCTCAATTGAGAAATAAGATATTGGGCTTCTACACTTAAGAGTCGTGTAAGTAAAAATGAGCCTATAGATTGGATCATTATAGCAATTACCACCACTATAACAATGGTTTGAAGTAAAGCTAAATCCTTATTGGGTACTACTTCATCCAGTAAAGTTTTACTGGTGTAGGGAATTATTAAGCTCGCGGCTCTACTTAGAATAATTAATAAAAGTCCTAGGAAAAGCATGCGCCTCCTGGGCCACATTATATTTTTAAAAGCCCATTTAAGGCTTACGTTTTTTTCTGACATGTGCAGGATTGAACTATAATCGCTCCATTTTGAAATTTATGTCAATCCGTCAGCGCTGGTTTTTTTGATTTTGAAAAAATTGAGGTTTGTTATTTAGCTTGGGCTGTTTTAATTTTAAAAATTATTTTTGAATGATTTACAATTCATTATCGATCTCAATAAGAATTATAGACTGATTATTCATTCAATTAAAAATTGTATATTTGAATGAGTTAATAAGCGTTAATTTAATAAAAGCCTCGTTATGTCGGATAAATCAGTCAATGAATGGTCGTATAGAACAGACCGTGGTTTGTTAAAGCAAATTGGAAATTTTGTAAAACATCACAGATTAGTACAGAATAGGTCACAAGCCGATGTTTCTAAGGCGGCTTCCTTAAGTCGATCTACCCTTAGTTTACTGGAAAGGGGTGAAAAAATAAATCTCGCTAGTTTAATCCAAGTATTACGGGTTTTGGATCTACTTTATATTATGGATGCTTTTAGGGTTGAGGAAGAAATTAGTCCTATCGAATATGCAAAACTTCAGAAAAAGAAAAGGCAACGTGCCCGAAAAACGGGAAATAATGATGAAGTAAATGAAGATTTAGGATGGTAGATGTAGCTGAAGTGAAAATATGGGGCAAAAGAGCTGGAGCGGTTATTTGGAATGAAAAGAATCAAGTGGCAAGCTTCCAGTATGAACCAAGTTTTCTAAAATATGGCAACGATTTAGCTCCTTTAAAAATGCCATTAAATCAAGGAAATAGAGTTTATACCTTTCCGGATTTAAAACCAAAAAGAGAAGAGGAATTCCCAACTTTTAAAGGTCTACCTGGGCTTTTAGCAGATGCATTGCCCGATCGATATGGAAATCAACTAATTAATTTATGGTTGGCAAAAAATGGCCGTGGTCCCAACAGTATGAACCCTGTGGAACAGCTTTGTTTTATCGGTTCTAGAGGAATTGGCGCATTGGAATTTGAACCTAGCAAGTTTACATTATCAAAGGATGCTTTTGATATTGAATTAAGCAGTTTGGTAGATATAGCACAAAAAATGCTCAGCAATAGACAGGGTTTTGAAACCAATTTAAAAGCCAATGAAAAAAAGGCCATGGGGGAAATTTTAAAGATTGGGACGTCAGCTGGAGGTGCCAGGCCTAAGGCTTTAATTGCTTATAATGAAAGAACCGGAGAAGTAAGATCTGGTCAAACTAAAACCCCAAAAGGATTTGAGCAGTATTTACTAAAACTAGATGGTGTAAGTGATGCTCAGTTTGGTACCAGCAGGGGATATGGTCGTGTAGAATATGCTTACTATTTAATGGCGAGAGATTGTGGGATAGATATTATGGAAAGTCACCTTATTGAAGAAAAAGACCGCGCCCATTTCCTAACCAAAAGATTTGATAGATCCGAAAGTAATATCAAACATCACATTCAAAGTTTCTGTGGAATTCAGCATTTTGATTATAACCAGCTTTATGCTTTTAGCTATGAGCAGCTCTTCCAAACCATGCGGGGGCTCAGATTATCTTATCCAGAGGCCGAACAAATGTTTAGAAGAATGGTCTTTAATGTAATGTCCACCAACTACGATGATCACACAAAAAACTTTTCTTTTATCCTAAAAGAGGGTGGGAAATGGCAATTGGCACCGGCTTATGATTTGTGCTATTCTTATGCTCCAAATAATATTTGGGTAAACCAACATACTTTAAGTATAAATGGAAAGCACAGGGATATTTTAAAATCGGATTTGATGACAATTGCCAAAGAGAACTCCATTAAAAAGGCAGAAAACATTATAACAGAAATCTCGGAGATTGTAAAAGACTGGGAAACCTATTCGGCTTTAGCCAAGGTAGATAAAGGGCTTAATAAAATAATAAAGGAAAATATACAGGCTCTAAAATTCAAGATTTAATTTTCTTTACTCAATTCCAGTAGCTTCCAAACGGTTTTAAAATTTCTTGACGTTGCTGCTACTTTTAACTTTTTTTCGAAAAGAGTATTTGTAATTTTCGACTTACCGGCTCCATTTGGACAATGGAAATATAGATTTTTCCCTTTTAAAACCATTTGATCAGGAGAAAAGTCCAGTTGTTCAAAAACCGCAATGTTTTCGGATTTTGGCCTTTCTTTTAAAAAAGCAATAAAAGCATGATTCGCCGCTTCTTTAGTTTCCTTGGGAAAGGGGTTCTGGCTTTCAGCAATTAGCAAATAATCTCTGTTAAAAACAATAATAGGAACCTCAAAGCCATATTTCTGGGCAATTTTTTTCTGAATGGAATCCTCTAAAATAGACTTGTCATTTTCTTCAGAATCAAATATAATATTGCCACTTTGGATATAAGTTGAGATATTTCGGATAGGAAGTTCTGCTAGGTGTATTCTCAGCTCGGCCATGATAATTTTCTTTTGGCCGCTAACATTAATTCCCCTCAATAGAGCGATATATTTCATATTAAATAAGATTAAGCGCTTTTTGGAGAATCCTTTTCAGTCAACTTTTTCCTCAACCATTCCAATCCTTCCTTTTCGTTACTGAAAATTTTTATCGGACGTTTCGATGATTTTAAACTCAGTAGAAATTTGCCAACCATAACTTTAATGAAAGAATCTCCAACTAGGGCGACTGGAAAATTGAGAGAGCTATTTCCATAATATCTCGTTGCCTCGGCATTTACATAATATGGCGGAAGGTGGAATAATGCGGCTTTTAACTTCTTCAGTCTATCTTCGGTAAGACTTGCCAAATTTTCCTTAGCAATTTCTAGAGTTTCTGGTCCTTTAAATCCTTCCACAGGATGAACCACGAGAATACCTTCATCGTTTAAATCAACTTGCATGGCTGTAGTAGTCCATTTCATGGCAATCCCATTTTTTAACAGGTTGCGAAGTTAAAAAAAATAGAAGGGGGATTTAAGGGTAAATATTTAGACTTTTATGGTTTTAAAATGAAGCCATTTCAAGGCCTCTTTTTCGTCAGAAAACAATTTCATTGGGGATGATCTAATATTAAAAGTTAGCAGAATATTTCCCATCATGGTTTTTATTCTCGAATCCGAAACTAGTGCAATGGGCACCATCGGTCTTACTTTATTATAGGCCCTGGTGGCATCAGAATTAATATAGTGTTTGGGTAAAAAGGCCAAAATTCCTTGAATAAGTTCTACAGGGATTTTGGAAAAGGCCTTAATGTTTTCTTGAGCGTGAGTTAGGGTTTCGGGACCACGGAAATTATCTGGTGGTGAAATTTGTAATATTCCATCAGAAGTAAATTCCAAAACCATGGACTCCGTAATTAATTTCATTTTGTGATATGCTGAATGAAGTTCTAAATATAAGCAGCTTTCAAATGGTATTAAATGGCGGCAGATTTTTTACCCAAAAACATTTTTAGATCAGAAATCAATTTACGGCGATTAATAAGGATTAGAATAAAGCTACTTATGAAAACCGCTAATGCCATTGAAAATAAAGCTCCTCCATCTTCATTTACTTCAATTCCCAAAACAAAAAGATGAAAATATACAGCTCCTGAAATAAGACCAAAACTTAAAACTGATCCATAGGCTGTCGTTTTTGGATAAAGAAGTAAAAACCCGGCAATTAGTTCAAAAACTCCAATTCCAATTCTACCCCAAGGTTCCATTCCTAATTGAGTGAAAAGTTCAACACTATCAGGATGAGCGCTGAATTTAAAATAAAGAGTTTGCAATAAAATTAAGGCCGAAAGAATGGCTAAAAAGCGATTAATAATTTTTGTTGACTTGTTCATCGAAGTTTGGTTTGTTATTTATTGGAACCAAAATTAGCTTGAGCATATGATCGAAATGTTCAGCTAGACGACACTGTCGGGATGTTGACAAAAACTCATCAATAAAAAAGCCCTTTCAAAATAAAAGGGCTTTTAAGGATCTACGATTAAGGAATCCATTTAATATCCTTAAAATCTGGTTTTCGTTTTTCTAGGAATGCATTTCTTCCTTCTTTAGCTTCCTCTGTCATATAGGCCAAACGAGTGGCTTCTCCTGCAAAAACCTGCTGTCCTACCATGCCATCATCGGTAAGGTTAAATGCAAACTTGAGCATTTTTATAGAGGTTGGAGATTTTTCTAATATTTCCAGTGCCCAATCATAAGCGGTGTCTTCCAATTCCTCATGGGGAATAACGGCATTTACCATTCCCATATCAAAGGCATCTTGTGCAGAATAGTTTCTACCTAAAAAGAAAATTTCTCTAGCTTTTTTCTGCCCAACCATTTTGGCCAAATAGGCGGACCCATAGCCACCATCAAAGCTGGTAACATCTGCGTCAGTTTGTTTAAAAATAGCATGTTCCTTACTGGCGAGTGATAAATCGCATACAACATGTAAACTATGTCCACCACCTACAGCCCAACCTGGTACAACAGCAATTACAACCTTTGGCATAAAACGAATTAGTCGCTGAACTTCCAATATATTTAGTCTTGGCATTCCTTGGTCATCTACATATCCCTGATGTCCTCTAGAATTTTGGTCTCCCCCAGAACAGAAGGAATAAATACCATCTTTTGTAGAGGGTCCTTCTGCAGAAAATAAAACTACACCTATTGATGTGTCTTCCCTTGCATCTAAAAATGCTTCAAAAAGTTCCCCAACGGTTTTAGGTCTGAATGCATTTCTAACATTTGGTCTATTAAATGCAATTCGAGCAACACCCCCACATTTTTTATAGGTAATGTCTTCATACTCCTTTACGGTTTTCCAATCTGCCTTGGCCATAGTTTCTAATTTGTTGCGAAAATATTCATTTTAAGAAAAGAATTCATTCTTAGGTAAAAGAATCAACTTTTAGTTTTGGAATTTGGATTAAAGCTGCTTTGCGATTTCGTTTAAATCTTTAATAAGTTGATCAATTTGCTTCTTGTTATTGTAAATAGCAATGCTGACTCTAAGACCATTAAGTCTATTTTCATAGATCGCCCTCAATCGGTGTTTATAGGTTTCAAGTAAAATGGTCCATAATTTCTTATAATCAATCCCGGCCATTCTAAAAGTAACAATGGAGCTTGAAAACTCTTTTCTACTGGGACTTAATATTTCAATACTCTCAATGCTTTGCAATTGCCTTTTAAAATACTCCGCTAATTCTTGATTTCGCTTTACTTCACCTTCAAAACCTATGTTCCTATGAAAATTGAGTGCTTCATTTAATCCATGAATCAAGGGCCAATTTCTTGTTCCATATTCCAATCTTGAAATCTGATCTTCAAATTCCAATTGGTGGTCTATTAAATCAAAGGATTTATCGGAGTATGCTCCAGCAAATAAGGGTTTAAGCAAGGGTAGAACTCTTTTGTTTACGAAAATAAATCCTGTTCCCTTTGGCCCAAAAAGCCATTTATGTCCACAGCTCACATAAAAATCCACATCCAATTCTTTAATATTTATTGGAATTAATCCGCTGGCTTGGGCACCATCAACACAAAGCGGAATATTTTGAGATTTACAGTATTCGGAAATTTGTTTTACGGGTAAAATCATGCCTGTTGTGCAGCAAACATGTGAAATACAAACCAACTTAGTTTTGCTATTAATTTGGGACCTTATAAGTTCATAATTTTCTTGTCCTGTAAGATCGAGTTCTACGAGCTTCACCTTTATTCCCATTTCCTTTTCCAACATTATCCAGGGGGAGGCGCCTCCAACATGTTCGTGGCTTGTGCTTACTATTTCGTCTCCCTTTTTAAAAGACAATTCTCGAGCTACGATGTTTATTCCTTCAGTTGTATTTCTGGTAAATGCTAAATCCTGAGGCTCTGCACCAATAAAATCTCCTAGGTTTTTCTTCAATTTTAATAAATCATTCCTGTCTTCGCTAGATTTTATTTCAGAATTTATTAAATGTTGATGTAAGGAATTAAGCACAGAAATTGGACTTGATCCTAAACCGGCTGTATTGAAATAGGAAATGGATTTTTGCAATGGAAATAATTCTCGTATTCTTTCCCATTCTTCATCAGTTTCTAATTCACTCAAAGATTTCGGTTGACTTTCACTAAAACTAGAATCAAGTAATTTATTGGCAAAAGGTATATTCAAAAAAGAAGCTAGCCCTCCTCCTAAAATGGTTTTTATAAAATCCTTTCTATTAAATGGGCTCATAATTATTCATTTAGTAAGATGGGAATGGATTCATTCTTAATTTAAGCCTGCTTTATTAAAAATGTTTTGAATTTCCGGATCAATAGGAAAGGGTTTAAACGGAGGAACATTGGACCCACCAGGGTTTCCAACAGGAACAGTTCCTACAAATGATTTTACTCCGCCAAAAATCAACCTTGGAATCTGACCAATTACCTCTTTATAGTTTTTAATAAAAAAACCAAACTGCAACATTTTCCAATGAACCAGGCTGTGGTGATAAGGGTAACGTTGTGCTATTATATGTGCTTTTTCAAGGTGTGCCCATGCCATTTTTAAATTACCAACTTCCATATAATTTGAAAAGGATAAAAGCTCCATTTGGAAATAGGGCTTTAGTTTTTTTGGCAAGCGAGTGTAAAGCTTCATAAAATTGAATAAATGGGCTGAGTTTAATTGTCGGAAGGTAAATAATCCCTTTTAAAAATGGATAAATGAACCTTTATTTATGTTCTAGGCAGGCTACTTAGAGATTATGCCTCGTTTTATTTTTTTAGATCATATTCAAAGTCTATTTTTGCCTCGTTTCTTAAAAATCAGAATACAAAACTATATAGTATATGAATCTTCACGAATATCAAGGAAAAGAAATATTGGCTTCTTTTGGAGTAGGTATCCAAAGAGGTAAAGTTGCTTCTACACCAGAAGAGGCAGTTGAAGCTGCAAAACAATTGACAGAAGAAACTGGCACTAGTTGGTGGGTAGTAAAAGCACAAGTTCATGCTGGTGGCCGCGGAAAAGGTGGTGGTGTGAAATTGGCAAAAAGTCTTGATGAAGTAAGGGACAGAGCTAATGATATTATTGGGATGGATTTGGTAACTCCTCAAACTTCTGCAGAAGGGAAAAGAGTTCACCAAGTATTGGTTGCTGAGGATGTTTATTATCCTGGCGAATCTGAAACTTCCGAAATCTACATGTCTGTTTTGTTAAACAGAGAAACAGGTAGAAATATGATAATGTATTCTACTGAAGGTGGGATGGATATCGAAGCCGTTGCGGAAAACACGCCTCATTTGATATTTACTGAAGAAATTGATCCGAAAGTTGGACTACAAGGATTTCAGGCTCGCAAGATTGCTTTTAATCTTGGACTAAGCGGAAAGGCCTTTAAGGAAATGACCAAATTTGTTACTGCTTTGTACAGTGCTTATGATGGTATTGACGCAGCATTGTTTGAAATAAACCCAGTTTTAAAAACATCTGATAATAGAGTTATTGCTGTAGATGCAAAAGTAAGTTTAGATGACAATGGTTTATTCCGTCACCCAGATTACGCTGCATTACGCGATAAGCGTGAAGAGGATCCTATTGACGTTGAAGCTGGCGATGCTGGACTAAACTTCGTAAACCTAGATGGAAATGTAGGGTGCATGGTAAACGGTGCTGGATTGGCAATGGCTACTATGGATATTATTAAAATGGCTGGTGGAAATCCTGCTAACTTTTTAGATGTTGGGGGTACAGCTGACGCTAAACGTGTTGAAACGGCTTTTAGAATTATTTTACAGGACGAAAATGTTAAAGCCATTTTGGTAAACATTTTTGGTGGTATTGTAAGATGTGATAGAGTAGCGCAAGGTGTTATTGATGCTTATAAAAACATCGGTGATATTAATATTCCAATCATCGTAAGATTGCAAGGGACTAATGCAGTTCAAGCAAAAGAAATGATTGACGCTAGTGGACTTGAAGTTCATTCTGCTATTGCTTTGAAAGAAGCTGCAGATAAGGTAAAAGAACTAGTAAGCTAAAATTTATTGCGTCTTATTTATATTTAAAAAGCCGATGATTTCTCATCGGCTTTTCTTTTTTATTACTGTTCTTTTTATTTTAGAATAAGCTTTTCGCTGCTTTCTCCAATTTTCAAAAAGTAAAGACCTTTTGGGAAATTCCGGAGATCTATCTTCATTTCAAAATCTTCATTTTTTGCATTAAACTTTATTGTTTTTATCAATTGGCCTTTTCCATTTAGGATTTCTGCCTTATTGAAATTGTAAAGACTTTCTTTAAAACGAATTTGGAATATTCCTCTACTCGGGTTTGGATAAATATCAAAATATGAAGAGGTTTTGGCATTTTCTTCAAGACCAATGTTTCCATCATTATAAATCCTTAGATTATCGATATAGGCGTTGTCTCCTTCATTATTAGGGGTGGGATCAAATTCCCCTGCGAGGTAGTTTCGGGCTTCTAGGCATAGCTCAAACTGGGAGTGATTATAATCCTCGGAAAGGTTAAATTCTTTTAGTCTAAAACGATCGTTTTTATTGGTAATGGGCTGAAAGGTTTCTCCAATTTGATTTCCGTTTACCGTTAGTCTTAAAGAACTAACTCCTCTTTGGGTGCGGCCGACTACGGCAATCCAGGTATTGGAAAATGTTTGTTTTAAATCAAAACTCACTTTAACGGAATCCCAATCTCGAGCATCAACACAAGCGCAGGCAAATGAGGAATAAGATGGGTTAACATCCCATGGATTTCTTCTACTAAAACTGAGGAGTTCTTTTCCTTCAGCAATAGGATTGCTACCCGTCATTCTCAATCCTAAACTATCACTATCCGCAGCGAGGGAATTCATATCTATAAATGAATTGGCCGTTGTTTTAAAATATAGGGAGTCTAATGTGTATTCGCGATTTTCGAAAGTGTAGAGGTGATTGGAAACCGGGTGGGGGTTTTGAATTTTTCTTGTGATAATACTGTCATTGGATTGATCCGGATCATTTAGAAATTTTACCCAAGCATTAAATTCATACTGACCTTTTAAACTTAAATCAATAGGATTGGAAAATGTATAATAGGCTATATCACCAGGAAATAGGGTTTGATTTAAAAGAAAACTCTCAGAAACTGGAAGGCCATTATCCAAACTATATAAAACAGTAATATTACTCAAGGCCGGTATGGAATCACAACCTAAAAACTGAAAAGAAACTTCAATCGACTCCGAATTGCTAAGATCGCAACCAGAAAATGGGCTTATTAGATCTACAATTGCCAAATCACTATTTTGTTGAAGGCTACTTTTTACTATATGTTCAAAAATAGTGTCGTTGCTTTGGTCTTGATCCAAACTGTGGTTAATCCATGCTTTGAAAGTGTAGTTTCCGAAACCACTTAAATCCACAGTTTGGTTGAAAGTAATGTAAATACTATCGCCTGCAACTTTGTTTTGTGGTAAAACATAATATTGATTAGAACTCATAACCAAACCATTAACCGAAAAGCCAACACTAATTGAATCACCTGCAAAAAGGGTATCATTACAATCGTAGTATTTCATGAAAAGTTGAACAGCCTCACTGCTTCCCAAGCCACAAGCCGTAATTGGGTTAATAATATTCTTTAATATTAGGTCCCCATCTTGTAGATGATCACCAACCCCAACGGCATGCCAAGCATCCGCAACTGCTATCATTTCCAAAGAGCAAGCCCCATAAAGGTCTTCTGCCGCTTGCAATGACCCAGCCCTAGCATCGTAATATTCCGAAGTTCGTGTTAAATAATAAGCGAGGTTTCTATAGGCAATTTGCCCAGCCTTATCCATTCCAATACCATCAACATCATAAGAATTGCCTAGATCATTGGTAGCAGAATCCCCCTCTGCTAATACGTAAAACCAATAATTTTGTACACCGCTATTAATATGAACACCTCCATTATCCAAAGGTCCGGTATACCATAATCCAGCAAGATAAGTATCAGGATCGCCCATTGATTTTGGATTTGACATGGAACGAAGGCCCAATCCACTAGAGGTTATTAATTCACCAACTCTGTAATTTGCTGCACCGGGTGTGCCATAGGCTTCCACAGTAGCGGCGAAAATGTCGCTGAAAGATTCATTTAATGCGCCCCACTCATCCCTATAAATTAAACCAGCTGAATTCTGAGTCACCCCATGTGTCATTTCGTGAGCGGCAATATCCAAAGAAATTAAGGCTGTATAACTGCTTCCATTTCCATCACCATAGGTCATTCTTTGTCCATCCCAAAAGGCATTTGCATAATTCAAATCATAGTGGACATAGTTTAATAGTTTGGTTCCTTTGTCATCATAACTATCTCTATTGTGCTGATTTAAAAAGTAATTATAGGTTTTTTGAGCTCCCCAATGCGCGTCGGTTGCTACTTCATCTTGGAAGGCGTTTATATTGTCCCAAACGGCATTGGAATCAATAAAATCTACAGCCTGACTGTAGTCTCTTGTTCGGTTTAAATTATAGGTTTCAATTCCTCCTCCTGTAGTACTTTCTCTCAGTCTGTAAACCATTGCAGAAACGGAGTCACAAATAATATTTTGCTGCCCTGAATATTTGGTATGTGCTATTCCCGGTACGTCGCCTGTGTGAATATTGTCAAGGGAAAAAATCACTTCTCCAGATTGTGCATCTACATAAATATCTTGTCTGGATAGGGGTTCTACTGCATAAACATCCATTTTATACATCAATCTATAGTCTTCTCCTTTTTGGTTGAAATCCTTTTGGGCAATAATCAATTTTGGATTTGGAAAATAACTGGCATTTGGATCGTGGGTAATTTCTTTTAGTTGATCTTCG
>CAKZNE010000153.1 GCA_937129395.1 uncultured Cryomorphaceae bacterium
TTTCTTGACTGACTTTACTAGAGAAGCCTCAGAAGCGATTGATCAGGCAACAGAAGATACACAAAGTGAACTTACAAAAGCACAAAACACTATTACAATAGAACAAGCAAAGGTAAGGAAATTGGATGTTGAAATTGAGAATCAAAAAAGAATTGTAAAAAAATGCTAGAATTAGCAAAAAATGAGGGTTGTTATATATCTTTAGGTAGTGATTCTCACTACTCAGGACATATAGGCATTTTTGATAATGCTATTATTGGTGCTATCGGAACCAAAGCTTTTTAATAATCTAGCACGGGCAGACCAATCGGTTGTTGTTCTATTAAGGTTGGTATTGGAATTGAAAATGTGATTGAAATTGTTTCCAACCTTTCCATTATCATGTTCCAACCTTCCTCCAACGGTTAGGGTACTTGTTTTACTAGTCCTGAA
This sequence comes from uncultured Cryomorphaceae bacterium, assembly GCA_937129395.1. Lineage (GTDB taxonomy): Bacteria > Bacteroidota > Bacteroidia > Flavobacteriales > Schleiferiaceae > CAKZNE01. Next base: position 433 of record CAKZNE010000153.1, read on the forward strand.
ATTTAGGTTTCCAATCATTCTCAACTGATTTGTGGAACTATTACTTCTTCTGTCCGAATCCGTTAATTGATCTTCCGTGGTGAATTCTGAGCGGTAAAAAACTGTACGGCCATTAGGATTTACTCGAAGTGGGTTATTTTCCAAGTCGCGCAAATAGTTTTGGTTAATTCCCACATAAGGGACACTTGATGGGTTTGGCTCTTCATTTCTTACAAATTCAGTTGAAAGTAAAAAGGAAATTTTTGTGGTTTTATCTTTACTCTTTAAAAGAGGACCTCCAATTGTGAATGCTGCCAAATTGTAACCGTAATTATCAAATAGAGCAGAACTTAATACTTCCGCACTTCCAAACCATAATGAACTTGGACCACGAGTTTCGGTGTTAACTACTCCTCCTTGTACATCGCCATATCTTGCTGCCAAACCTGAGGATTGAATCTCAACTGAACCAATCGCATCTTTTGGAATATTTGGAGGTCTTGATAACTTTACTCCATCCAATATATAAGAAGTGGCCTCGGGTCTTTCACCTTTCATACTGATACCTCCACCGGCTGTTGGCGTAGCTGCAGGGGCCAGAAGAGCTACATCCTGGATTTCTCTAATGGACATTTCATTTATTTCCTCTCTTTGAAAATTGGGTCCACCTTCATTCGCAACAATGATATCTTCAGTAAAAGTAATATCAACAGTAGTTAATTGAACAATATCTGAAATAAGCTCTACATCTATTAATGTTGCCTTTCCCTGCTTCACAATTACACCATTAATTTTTTTGGGATTACTGGAAGAAGAAATTATTTCCATATTGTATTTACCTGGATCTAAAGGACTAATGGAATAGTTTCCATCAAAATCTGTTGCCCCATTTTGAAGTAATTTCCCTGCCAGATCTTTTATTAATATAGATGCCCCAGGAATCGTTTCTTTTACCCCATTAGTAATTTCATAAACTTGACCTTTTATGGATCCAGGTTGGTTTTGTGCCATGCTCACATAGGCGAGGAGGGCAAGGAGGGTGGTGGTTAATGATTTTCCCATTGTTCTTTTTCATTGTGCAGAAATTCGATTTTGAACATAAAAATCCCTGTGGACTTAATCGTCCAAATTTTTTATTTCAATTCTAAAATCGTTGTAACTGCCGTTAGTATTCCGTGGAAATAAGTCTATTTAATGCATCTGTTTCGAACCAGCTGCGAAAAACAATAAAGACTTTAATAAATAGCGAACTATAAAATCCCTTTGGTTTATTTGGTTAGTATTAAATCTATCCGACGTCTGGGTATTTGACGTGTTCCTATTTAATTGGTTGTATGGTATATATTAAAATATTGTTAAATGTATTTCAGGAGTTTATCTTAAGTTACTGTAAGTCATTTGTTTAAATTCAAATTATAAAGTTGCATTTTTTAATAAAAAAATAAATAAAAAGGAAAATCACGTCAAACTATTTGTCAAGCTTACATTTGTCTTCCATAAATTTTAATAACCGAAATGAAAAAAATTCTAGCCTTTTCCGGAAGTAATAGTTCCGAATCCATAAATAAGAAATTATTGAAAAGTGTAATTGGTTATGCCGAAAGGGTGGAGGTCGAATTAATTGATCTTAGAGATTACCCTGCTGAGGTTTTTGGAATCGACCTTGAACAGAATGAAGGATTTCCAAAATCTATGCAAGATTTATTTGCAAGAATGAGAGAGGCAGATGGTTATTTGATTTCAGTACCGGAGCACAACGGATCAATGCCGGCAGTTTTCAAAAATTCCATTGATTGGATTTCCAGAATGGGAGGAAAAATATTCGATAATAAACCGGTAGTATTCTTAAGTGCAAGTCCAGGTGGTAGAGGAGGGGCTTCGGTTTTAGAGCACTTAAACAGAATTATGCCGCACCGTGGTGCAGAAATAATTGGAAGCTATGGTGTAGCTTCATTTAATGATAAATGGGAAGAAGGACGTTTTAACAATTCCGAAGATTTAGCAAAAATAAAAGAACTAATAATCGCTTTAGAAAATAAGGTGCTGATGGAAGCTTAAGGAATAATGAATTTGAGATTTTCAACCGACCCTTCATATTCAAACCGAATGAAATATAATCCAGAAGCCAAATTGGAAATATCAATGCCCATTAAGTTCTTGGTTGTATTTAGGCTTCTAACTAATTTCCCTTCCTTACTGATAATCTCAATGGACAAAGGGCTTTTGGAAGAGTTGATTTTTAAAATATCAGAACTAGGATTTGGAAAAATCTCTACAAAACCTTGATTTTCATTTTGAATATTCACAACATTATTAGCGGATAAAACCCATAGTTCTGGATCAAAGAAAATACTGTCTATGGTTTGTGAAAATTCAAATCGAAAACTTTCCCCAGAAAAATGATGGTTTAACCTTAAAATGGTGTCAATGTTTTCACCAACAAAGCGAATGGGAATAGGCATTTCATAAAAATCTACGCTTTGATCCGAACTGCTTTGATTTATTTCCAATTCTACAACCCCTCCCTTTACAATAGCATTTAATTGATAGGAAGGAAAGCCTTCGCCATAAAACCAATCCGCAAAAAATTCATCCAAATCCATTTGAGAAATCTGCTCTAAATGAGCCTTGAAATCTTCAGTGCTGGCATAGGAAAAACTGTGCTTTGGGTCTTTTAAATAATTCCGAATTCCCTGAAAGAAATTCTTGTCACCAAGCTTCCAGCGCAACATATGGAGCAATAATGCGCCTTTATTATAGCTCAGTCTGCCATCAAAAATTCTAGAAACGGAATTGGTATCATCCACAAAAACAGAACCGCCTTGTTCGCTGGTAACATCTGATATTGTAAAGGCTTTCCAAGGCATCCAATCCTTTGGCCATTTTACCTCATAAGCCATTCCTGTAAAATAGGTGGCAAAACCTTCATTAAGCCAAATGTCTTCCCAGCTGTTGCAAGTAACCTTATTCCCAAACCACTGATGCGCAAGCTCATGTCCGATTAAAGGTGGATAAGTACTCGCCATAAAACTCATGGTTTGATGTTCCATTCCGCCACCTCGGGAAAACTGGGCATGACCGTATTTTTCCTCATGGAAAGGGTAGATTTCAAAGGTGTCGCTAAACAATTTTAAATAAGCAGACGTAGCCCATTGCGAGGCTTTCCATTCACTTGTATCTTCAGGATAGATATAATGGTCGATATCAATATTTTCTCCTGAGTTTAATTCAACTTTTTGGGTAAACCTGGAATAATTGGTTACCGCAACAGCAACCAAATAAGCGGGAATAGGGTAGCGGTGCTTCCAATGAAATATTTTGCCATTAGGATAAAAATCCTCCTTTACCAATAGCCCATTACCTGCTACAACATAATTAGAGTCTGTCCTGATTATCAAATCAATAGAATCTATTTTATCGTTTAAATCCTGTTTACATGGCCACCAATCTTTCGCGCCATAGGGCTGGGATAATGTCCAAATAACAGGAACATTGTTGTGTAAATCCTTAACGAAAGACCTGTTTTCATTATCCGAAGGAACGCCATGGTAATACACATAAATACTATCCCTGCGATTAAGAGGTAGATTTTGGGCAAGATCAATTTCCAATAAATCAATTTGTGGTTTATTGAAGGATAGCTGTTGACCGGAAAACAAAACACTATCAACTTTTAAAACACTTGAAAAATCAAAGTAAATTACATCGGTATTGTCTTTTGTAATTGTGAAATGGCTGACTACCAATCCCTTTATATATAAAGTGTCTGGGTCTATTTCTAAAACCAGACGGTGGTAGTTTAAATCGTAATTATTGGTAAAATTTTGATAGGTTTTCTGAAAAGGACCTTTCTTAAGATGAAAATGATCTTTGCAAACATGTTCTTGTTTCGGCTCAAATAGTGAATTCTGAGCAAGTAAAGCACTAAGAGTCAGAAGAAAAATCCAAATTGTGAAATGAAATTTCATTTAAATAATAGAGAAAGAATTAGTTCCGAAAAAATACGAAATAAAATTCTTCCTCTATCTATATTTTTAAAGTTGAATAAGGAATTGGATCATAGGGAAGCTACTTTATCAACTATAAATATGGAAATACTATAGGTTTAGATAATAGCTATTAAACTATTATAAAACAGAGTATTACTAATCAACAAATGTAAAAGCCTTTCCTACTTTTCCAGCTCTTCCTGTTCTACCAATTCTGTGAATATAACTATCAAAAGTTTGAGGTACTTCCATGTTTATTACATGGGTGATATCCGAAACATCAATTCCTCTGGCAGCGACATCTGTGGCAACTAGAGTTCTAACCTTTCCACTTTTAAAGGCATCCAAAGCCCTTTGTCTTGCATTCTGAGATTTGTTTCCATGAATCTGGTCTGAAGAAATTCCTTTTTTCTGCAGCTTTTCACATAATCGGCTTGCCCTGTGTTTGGTTTCTTCAAATATTAGGACCTTTTCCAAATCCACATTTTCAAGCATTCTTAAAAGTAGGGCAAATTTATCCTCACCAGCTCCAACCTTTATAATGTCTTGATCAATATTGTCATTGGAAGTCTGACCAGTACTCACTTTTACAGTAACTGGGTTTTCCAAAATCTCTTCAATAATCTTCTTTTGTTTGTTGTCCAAGGTCGCTGAAAACAACATATTATGCTGTCTTTTGCTCATAGCATGAACGATTTTTCGAACATCATGAACAAAGCCCATATCTAACATTCTATCAAACTCATCCAAAATTAGAGTATGGAAAAACCTCAGGTCAATTGCCTTGCGATTTACCAAATCAAGTAGCCGACCAGGGGTGGCGATTAATACATTGGTTTGCTGTCTGGCAACCCTTAAATCTGTATTGATATTAGTACCTCCAATAAAGCAACTGCAGCTTAATCGCAGGCCTTTGGACATACTTTTAAATTCATCTGTAACCTGGGTAGCTAATTCTCTGGTAGGCACTAAAATTAGGGCATAGGAACGGCTTGGGTTTTGGATTAATTTCTGAATTACGGGAATTAAAAAAGCACCAGTTTTACCAGTACCCGTTTGAGCAATGCCCACCACATTTTTGCCCGAAGCAATTACAGAAAACGATTCCGATTGAATAGGTGTTGGCGTAGTAAAGCCCAAATCATCCAAGGCATAACCTAATTGTTTGGAAATCTTAAATTCGTCAAAAGATTGCATCATTATCAATTTTAATGCAAAAGTAAGGTAATTGAAAACATCTTAACCTTTTTCTTTTCTAAGATGATAATATTGTGCCATATGATATTCTGATTTATCTTTTCTTATCTTGCATCGAAATAAATCATCAACCCATGAAAACTTTTTTTAAAATCTTAGGTGTTTTATTTACCATATTGTTTTTAGGGTCTGCCTATTTACAATTAAATGATCCCGATCCTGCATTGTGGATTACTGTAT
>CAKZNE010000154.1 GCA_937129395.1 uncultured Cryomorphaceae bacterium
TAAAAAACAATTATTACAAGACAGAAAAAGAAAACAAAGCAATAAAAGATTATTATAATAAAACTATTGTTTTTTTAATGACTGAATATTTAAACAATTCGAACTATGACTCTTTAGTATATTACCATAATATAGCCCAAAAAAATATTACTTCTTATCTCCATTTAGGTTACGCTTACATAATTAGAGCCCAAGCTGAAGAAATAAAACTTAATTATATCGATTATTTTAAATATTATGATAAAGCATTAGATGAATTTAGCAAGGGGAATCATAATCAATATGAGATTAATACTCAGATTATGTTAGCTTATAATTATTTTAATAGAGGAAATATTGAATTGTGTATAAATATTTTTAAAACTCTAAAAGAGAAAAGAAAAACGATTAAATTCTCATCTTTTGCAGAAAAAAGATATAAAATTTTATCAGCAAAAACACGCATAATTGGTAATAAGATACAACCCAGAACTGTTTGTAAACTGATGTCAATAAATGTTGTAGTCCAATCTACAAAAGGGTCTAAAATTGCATTCATCGTAATAATACCAATTGCTAATATGGCGCCAGCAAAACTTACACCAGCAGCAATATTGTCTTTTTCTACTTCGTTATGAATGCTATAGCCCATCCAAGAAATAAAAATTTTAGAAAAACTAAATCCTTCACCATTGAGTTTGAAGAGTTATTAAATAAGAATCAATTAAAGAAGATTCAGGGTGTAAAAGAAGTTAAGTCTATTACGGATCGGAAATGGCTTTTGCAATCTGTAAATGAGGAGGATATTAGGACCCATATTTTTCAATTCGCAGTGGAAAACAAATTGACAATTCTAGAAATAAAACAAGAAGAGCAAAAATTGGAAGAAATATTCCAAGAACTAACCAAATCATAGATTCATGCTTAAATACAGCAGCCTACTTGTCGCTTTCTTACTAATCCTTTCTTGTGAAAATCCGCTTGGATCAGATTCCAAAGAGCCTGTAAAGCTCGAAACTCAAACCAAAAAGGAAGTAGCCAAGGAGGATAAAATAATTAAGGACGGTATTGCTAGGGAGGTAATAAAAATTGATAAAAGCACTAAGGTAAAATCAGTCTTAACCATTGTAGATGGGGAAAAACACGGGCTTTGCAAACAGTTTTATCCTAGTGGAGAAATATGGAAGGAATCCCTGTACAAGGAAAACAAATTGGATGGTAAGTCTAAAATATATTATAAAACCGGAGTTGTAAAACGTGAAGTAGAATACACCAGGGGCTTAAAAAACGGAAAATTTCTAGAGTATTTCAAAAGTGGAAATGTAAAAACGGAAATTACCTATTCCAATGATTTGCCTATGCCTGGTTTTAAGGAAATTAACTATCGCAAACAAAAGATAAAACAGCCGGTAATAAAAGTTAGGCATGAGGATAAACTTTTTGCCTCGGTTTATAATCTTTACTTTTCTTTGGAACCCAATTTTAAAAAGGTGGATTTTTACGTTTTTGAGAATAAAAATGATTGGAATACAAAAAAATTTATTCGGGCTTACAAACTACCAGAACACGGAACTAATGAGTATAAATTAGAATCCTACGTTTCGAAAGGTCATTTTTTAGTTAAGGATTACCATGTTTATGCCCTTTACCAAACCAAGAATAACAATAAAGTTGTTGTTTATAAGAAGCTGAACCTTGCTATAACAAATGACTAGCAGTTAATTGCTCATCAGGGTTTTCATATTTAGCAAATCTTTATTTCCAGGGGCGAAAACCAATCCTCTATTTAGGGTTTTCAGGGCCTTCCTTTTACTTCGGTTGTATTCAAATAAGGCCAATCTAGTATAGGCATCACTCAGCAACTTAGGCTCGACTTTTAAATTTGAATGTTTTGTGGATAATCGCTCGAATTTATCGATAAAATATTGACATTCGCTGTAATTTTTCTGGGATATTTCATCCAATGCTTGAGCTAATGCTGACCTAATTAATTGAGAAACATAAACGTCATTCTTCCGTATCACTTCATATTTTAAGTAGTATTTTTCCAAAGTATCTGCTATGCTTTCAAAACCATTAATGGCACATTTCTTAAAAAGCGCGCTAATTAATAATCCGGGAGCATAAATATTTGAACTATCCAACCTCATTGCCTTTCTTCCATAATAATAAGCGGAATCTAGTCTTCCTAGTTTATTGAACAGTTCACTTTGGATCAGGGAATGAAACATTTCCACATTTTTTAGCGTGCTCGAATCTTTTAATTCCCTTTTTAATTGGCGGTATAGCTGGTTTAATTCATAACTTTTATTCTCTTGTTGAAGAGTAGCCATTGCCAAATCCGAAAGACGCATAACCTCGTCCAAATGAGCTTTGGAGCTATCCATTTTTTCAATTTTACCTAAGACCTTGGCATAATTTTCATCATCAAAACCTAAAACTTCCATATAGGAATAAGCCGAGAAATACAATCCTGTTCTAAACCTTTCGCAATCGTAAAAGTAAAGGGCTTTTAGGGCATTTTCATAAGCTGCTTTATAGTTTTCAGAATCATAACTATAGGCCATTTTATTTTCATATTGCACCCCAATAAGTTCTGCCAAATCAATTTCATTACTTGGAAACAATTCATCCAAAATCTTATCCGCATCTGGTGAATTTAATTCCTCAACAGTTATTAGTTTTCGGTTAACAAGGGAATTGATTTGAGCCTCAATCAACTTTTCTGTAATGGGTACATATCCGCCTTGAGGATCAGTTCCCTCCATTACAATATTTAAAGCTGGGAATGTGGCCGTTAGATAAACATGCTCCGGTTCTTGGGTAATGATATAATTGATTTTAAATCTTTCCAAAAGAAGGGCATGAATTGCGGTGGAGGACACACAATTATATCGGCCATTTTCAAATACTTCAATAAATTCGTTTTCGAGATTATAACGGACTAGCAGATCGTTCTGAACGCCCTTAAAGATTTTTTTTATTTTCTTTTTTGGAGATTTATTCTGTAGTTTTTCTGGCTTCAGAGACAAATAAACCTCGTCCATTTTCTCTTCTGCCTTTTTAAGGATTTCATTATTTCCACGACCCGAACTAGCTATTAAAACAGCCAAATAATTGGAGTTCTCCTTAAATTTTAAAATCTGTTGTTTTTCAAAATCATTTTGAAAACTAAGATCCTCAAAAGTTATGTTTTGTGCATTTAAGGCAGAACAGAATAAACAGAGTAGAAGAATTCGGATCATTGAAATTTATTTTTTTCGCATAAAAATTTGGATAGGAACACCTTTAAAATCATATTCTTCCCTCAATTTATTCTCAAGAAATCTTTTATATGGATCCTTAACATACTGAGGCAAATTGGCAAAAAAGGCAAAAGAAGGCGTACGCGTTGGTAATTGGGTGCAAAATTTAATCTTCACATATTTCCCCTTAATCGCTGGTGGTGGAAAACTATTAATCAGGGGAAGCATAAATTCATTTAGCTTGCTTGTAGAGATTTTAGAATTTCGTCTTTCATTTACTCTTACCGCTTCCTCAATGGCTTGAAATATTCTTTGCTTGTTGAGAACGGAAATAAAAAGGATTGGGATATCGGTGAAAGGTTGTAATTTTTGAATAATTTCCGCTTCAAACTTTTTAGCGGTATTGGTATCTTTTTCAATAAGGTCCCATTTATTGACCAAAATTACCATTCCCTTTTTGTTCTTTTCAGCAAGGTGGAGAATGGAAAGATCTTGTCCTTCAAATCCCCTTTCGGCATCAACCATTACCAAACAAATATCAGCACTTTCTATGGCTCTAATTGATCTCATTACAGAATAGAACTCCAAGTTTTCATGAACCTTGGTTTTCTTTCTAAGGCCTGCCGTATCTACCAAAACAAAATCTTTCCCATAAAGATTGTAGCGCGTATTTATAGCATCTCGGGTGGTTCCTGCAACATTGGTTACAATATTTCTTTCTTCGCCGGTAAGTACATTTATAAAGGAGGATTTTCCGCTATTCGGTCTTCCAATAATTGCAATTTTCGGAATCTCCAATTCTTGTTCGGGTTCATCTTCTGGCAAAATCTTTACAACTTCATCCAAAAGCTCCCCAGTTCCCGAACCGTTAATTGCAGAAATATTAAAAATCTCACCTAAACCAAGACCATAAAATTCCGCACTCATGGTTTGCCTCATGGCATTATCCACCTTATTGGCAACTAATAGAACTTCCTTTCGGGATTTTCTAAGCAATATCCCAACTTCTTTATCCATGCTGGTCATACCCAAATCAGCATCTACAACAAATAGAATTAGATTGGCTTCATCGATAGCAATTTCAACTTGTTTACGAATTTCTCCTTCAAAAACATCGTCAGAACCTGTGATATAACCACCTGTATCAATTATTGAAAACTCCCTTCCCGCCCATTCGGCTTTTCCATACAATCGATCACGGGTTACACCAGAAACGGAATCTACAATGGCTTCCCTTCTCTCGGTTAATCTATTAAATAAGGTAGACTTCCCTACGTTGGGGCGTCCTACTATGGCAACAATATTTGACACTGAAAAAAATTTAGACGGCAAAAATAAGCAAAGCGATCTGGATGGTACCAGAATGTTTGAAATTTAAAGACTTAGGCTAATCTTTTAAGCTTAACTACCCATAATATCTGGATAAGATTTACCAAAATTAACAAGATCCACAACAGATTTTGCTCCTATTTTATTTAGCAATCTTAATTTATAGGTACTCACGGTTTTGTCACTAATCTCCAATTCTTCCGAAATATCTTTATTCGACATCCCATTGGAAAGTAATTTTAAAACCTCAATTTCCCTTTTACTAAGTTTTATAGTATTTGATTTTTTGGAACCTCTAAGGACTTTATCGCTAAAAATCATTTCCCCATCAAATACCTTGTTGATGGATTCGATAAGTTTTTTGGGTTCATCGTCCTTAATGATATAACCCACTGCCCCCATTTGGTGAGCTGTTTTTCCATAAATATCCTCGGGGTGCATAGTAAGGATGATAATTTTTAGATTTGGAGCAATCTCTTTTATCTTTCGAATTGCAGTAAGGCCATTCATTTTTGGCATATCCAAATCCAGAAGTAGAATGTCGGCAGGAGTGTTCTTAACCATTGCCATCAATTCGTCCCCATCACCAGCCTCGGCAATTAGGTCTAAATTCTCTTCATATCCAATAAAAAGTTGCAATCCTTTCCGGACAACAGCGTGATCATCTGCAAGTAGTAATCGTATCATTAATTTCCCGTTATCAATTATTTTGCTAGTGCAGCATTCTGATAGTCCAACAAATATAGGATTAATCCTACGAAATAATAATTATTGTTTTTAATAAGGAAAGATTACTTCAATTCAGCTGGAATTTCGCAAACAGGTATTGGCCTCATTTTATGTTGATTGGCAGAATTCAGTTTTTTGAAAATAGCAAATACTTCCATTTCTCGTCCTGAAAAATCAGAAAGGACCTTTCCTTCTACATCTTGTACCATTGCCCATTCCAATTCAGGGTAAGAAGCTCCAAGTTGATCTTCATCCGTTCTCGAATCACCCCAAAGCCCATCTGTTGGGGCTGCTTTTAAAATATCTTCATTTACTCCGAGGTATTCTGCAAGTTGAAAAACTTCTGATTTATTTAAATCGGCAATGGGACTGATATCTACACCTCCATCACCATATTTAGTATAAAACCCTACCCCGAAATCTTCAATTTTATTTCCTGTACCGGCCACCAAACTAGAATGTAGGGTTGCCAGATAATAAAGGCTTGTCATCCTTAGCCTGGCCCTACTATTAATAAGCCCAAGATTTTGCAATTCAGCATTGTTGCCTGTTGGCATTAAATCAGAAAAGGACTGAAAAGCCATGGACAAATCAATATTTTCCGACTTTACATTTGGGTATTTTGATTTCAACCATTTAATATGATTGGAGGAGCGTTTCAATTGTTCTTGATCTTGAAAAATCGGCATCTCAACGCAAAGAACTTCAAGTCCAGTTTCGGCAACCAAAGCCGAAGTAAGGGCAGAATCTACTCCACCAGAAACCCCTACAACAAAACCTTTCTGATGGGCTGATAGGCAATAGTCCTTCAACCAACTGCAAATAAAATCTGTTGTTTTTTTCGACTCCATATTCAAAAGAAATTCCTCTTAAAAAATAATACCCACTTTAAGCGCTACATAGTCCAGTTTGTATTTCGCATCCGTTGTTAAATATATATTATCAGATGCAAAATTGTCCACTAAACTTCTATTATAAGTTACCTCCGCAATCAAAGAAGTAGAGCCTCCTAGGTTATATTCAATACCTCCTCCTATGGTAAAAGTTACATTCAAAGGACTGATATAATAATCCAGTTCGCTAACCTTGTTTTTATCAAAGTCTGGACTAAAGCTAACATCCTCGCTAGTTTTAAAACTTAAACCACCTCCAAAATCTGCGAAATAAGTTATATAGCCAATTTCTTTAGATCTCATTTTCAAAACCAATGGAATATTTAAAAAACCTGCAGAATAACTACCCGTTGTATCTCTTAATGTAATATCTCCTCCACGGTTTAGAATATCAAGGCCCGTTGAAAAACTATATCTATCGGTAAAATTATATTGGGCAATTAATCCAAAGCCAAATTTTAGTTTTGATCCAGTTTCTACATCTGCATCATCTGTGGTTACGTAATTTAGGACCGGTAAACCATGAATTCCAAATTGTAACTTTTGCGCCTTTAGATTGAATGTAAAAACAAATGCAAGCAATATTGTCGATAAAATAATTTTCCTATTCATTCGTCGTATTTTTGAAATTCCTATTCTTATAATTTTTTGTAAAACTATTCTTATTCAATCTATGATCAAAAGGATTTTTATAATTTTCGTTATTATCGGGCTTTTTCAAGATTGTGCGGATCCTGAAATGAACCTGAATATCTCTTCCATAAGCACAGAAAGCAATTTTAAAAGATTCGATAGCGCATTTTTTAACTTGGACACAGCAAATTTTGTAGCCAATCTTGCAAAGCTCAAAAATCACTACCCTCTTTTTTTCCTATCTGGAGAAACAGAAAGGTTTTGGAAATTCCAACGTTTAGATGGAAGACAAAACCTACTTTACAAAACGTCAAAAGAGGAGTTTGAACCTTTTTCCAATTTTCAAAATGCACTAAACATCGGAATGAAAAGGTTTTACGCTGCTTTTCCCACACACAAGAAAATTGAATTTTACAGCTATATATCCAACCTAGATTTTAGCAGTCCAGCCTTTTTCAACGACAGTTTAAACACCTGTTTTATGGCTACTGATTTATATTTAGGCAGTAAAAAGGAATTTTACGCCTTCCTTCCTGAATACATATCTTTTGAAAGGCAAAAAGCATTTTTTATTCGCGATGCCTTGGGATCCATTGTTTCTACAAAAATTGAAGTCCCCAATCCTGAATCCATTTTACTCGAGGACATGATTTATTTTGGGAAGCTTTTGTTTGTTTTAGAAAAACTCATGCCCGCTGCCCCAGAATGGACAATCATTAAATACCCAAAGGACAAATTCAATTTCTGTTTGGAAAATGAAAAACATATCTGGGCCTATTTTGTGGAAAACAAGGTCCTGTATTCCACAAAGGCTCGAGATAAAAAACGATTTATTGAAACCGCCCCATTCACCAAATTTGGAATGAAATTCGACAATCAATCACCAGGAAGAATTGGACAATGGCTAGGCTGGCAAATTGTAAAAAGATATATGTCCAAAAACCCAAATAAGAGCATTGAGGACTTGTTAATGGAGAAAAATCCACAAACAATATTAAACTCTTCTTCCTACAGACCAGAATAAATCGCCGCAAAAATCCCAGCTAAATAAGGAGGAAGTATATTTGCCAAAATTCAAGATTTAAAAACATGGCAAGTAGTAGTTCGGAAATAAAAATACTAGTAGGATTAGATGACAATAAGGTTCCAGAATCCTTAGAATGGAGTGCTGAAGATGGCGGCATGAAACAGGCAGAAGCCAAAGCCATGCTACTATCCGTTTGGGACAAGAAAAGTGGTGACACTCTAAAAATTGATTTATGGACAAAGGAGATGATGGCCGATGAAATGAAAAAATTTGTACATCAAAGCTTAATGGCGCTTGCCGACACCCTTGAAAGATCTACCAATGAAAAGGACGCAGCTCAAGAAATGAGAAGTTTTGGATTACATATTGGAGAAAAAATGAACCTTATTCAAAAAAATAAATAACTTAGGGATTTCCAAATCACTATATATGAAATCTAGGTATATCCTTTTGGCAGTATTGCTGTTATTCGCCAATTTTATTTCCGCCCAACACGGCGGACACAACACGGAGGTTAGCGAGTTTAATTTATGGTTTAGCCTTTTGGAAATACCTTTTTTATTGTTTGTAGTCATTTTATCCTTTGTTGTGGCAAACGCCCTTAAAGGTGGAAAGTTTGGAGCAGGAATGTCGCTTTTAGCCTGGGGGTTTTTGGTAATGGCTGTTGGCCATATTCACATGCAGATTGAACACATCACAAATTTCAATTTATTTGATACGGCTTTCGGGGACGTTGGTGGTAAAATAGCCTGGTTCGCTGCCTTAGTCCTCACCTGGGGATTAACTGCTTTGGGTTTTATAAAGATTTATAAAGCCAGTAGAATTTAACCGAATGCGATTTAAACTCTTTAGTTCCAAAAAATCTGCAAACCCAGATGCCGAGCCCTATGGTCAGCTAATTAAATTTTTGATTGCTCAAATAAGCACACCCACTTTAGCTGGATCAATAGTAGAGGAATCCAAGCAATATTTACTTTTAAAATCTGAGAATCAGGAAAAGGAGTTGGTTCGAATTTACCTGCTCTTCCAAAAATACTGCTGCCATGTTGACCAAGTTCAACAAGTAGGTGAAAAGGCTTTTAATCGGAAATTGATTGCCAAATTCCCTTGGCTGAAGGACAATGAGCACTGTAGAATTGCCTTTAAGTCCAACAACGAGGCGAAAATTTTACTTTCTGCTTTTTTCTTAAAGCTTATCCTTATACCTATTGGTGAAATTGCTGGTTCTAGAAAAGGGAATGTATTAGAAGATTACAATTTTTGGATAGACTCCATTTGGAAAGAAGATCATCTTTTTAGGTTGGACCTTCCTAACCTTCAAAAAAATGAAACTGAAAAACTAAACTATCAGGACTTAGTTGATCTTAGTAAAATAATTTTCACAGATTTATCTGAGAGATTTGGCAGTAGTAATATTAATGCACTTTACCAGAGATCCTATAGTAAAACAAAATTCCTTTTTAAAAACCTAAGTCAGTTTCAACATATAGTAGATTTATTTCCGGTTCAAATTTTACAACCAGAGCACCTTTCTTTAATGGGGCAAAGCTCTGTACATAACCTTCTTTTAAAGCAGGTTAGTGAGTTGGAAAATCTAAATCAAAAAATAACAAAGGAGTCAAATGAAAATAAGGAGCTGAGCATTGTTTTAAAAAACAAAACCAGAGCTTTGGAGAGCATTCTTCAAAACACCATTAATGCAGTTATTGTGATTGATGAATTGGGCAAGGTTACCTATTGGAATAGCAAATCGGAGAGTACTTTTGGGTTTACTGAAAAGGAAGCTGTAGGAAATTATTTAACGGATCTCATTATTCCAAAAGAACATCGTGAAAACCATGTAAAGGGTATGAGAAGGCTTTTAAAAACAGGCCATAGTAACATGCTGAATAAAACGGTGGAAATTGATGCCCTTCATAAAACCGGCAAAAATTTCCCCATTGAACTGAGTATTACCGAGGCACATGAACAAGGAAAAGTTTCTTTTATTGGTTTTGCCAGAGACATTACTCAACAAAAGAATTACGAACAAACTTTAATAAAAGCAAAGCAACACGCGGAGGAAACCAGTAGGTTTAAAAGTAGGTTTTTCGCAAATATGAGTCATGAAATAAGGACGCCCTTAAATGCAATAATTGGTTTCACAAATTTATTATTAGATCAGAAATTAACCGAGGAACAAATCGAATACCTCAACCTAATTCAGCTTTCTGGAAACAATTTGATGTCCATTTTAAATGATGTTTTGGAGATTAGTAAAATTGAGGAGGGCAAACTACAATTGAATCCAAAATCGGAAATTTTTAAAAATCAGATTTGTGATTTATTGGCCCCATACAAAGCTATTATTGAAGGAAAGGGGCTTTCATTTGAAATGGATTTTGAAGAGAATTATCCAAAAATAATTAACCTAGATTACCATCGCCTTGGGCAAGTTTTGGTGAATTTAATTAGTAATGCAGCCAAATTTACCGCTAAGGGTGGAATCCGTGTTTTCTTTGAATATGATTTCAAAACCAAAGGAGAACTCATAATTAAAGTAACGATTTCCGATAGCGGCAAGGGCATTGAAGAAGAAAACCTTAAAAAAATATTTGAATCCTTTCAACAAGAAGATGGTGGAATTGCACGAGAATTTGGTGGAACGGGATTGGGATTGAGCATTTCACGTGAAATAACCCTAGCGATGGGTGGGGAATTAAAAGCCCAAAGCCCAAGCCATTATTTCGAGGACAAAGGCTCCGATTTTATAGTGGAGGTTGTTGCCGAAATTAATTCCAGAGTGGATGCAAAAAAGAAAAATTTCAAAAAAGAAGAATTTAATGGTAAAGGTTTAAATGGACTTTTAGTTGAAGACAATCCTATAAATCAAAAACTACTTTCCACTGTTTTAGGGCAATTGGGCTTAAACATTAGTACAGCATTTAATGGTATTGAAGCCCTAAAGTCCTTAGAGGATAATAATTACGATATTATTTTTATGGATATCCAAATGCCCGAAATGGACGGATATGAAGCAACTAGACAAATAAGAAAATTAAAAATAGAAACACCAATTGTAGCGATTAGTGCCAATGTTTATCCCGAAGATATTGAGAAATCTATTAAAATTGGAATGCAAGCTCACATTGGAAAACCCTTTAAAGTTGAAGAGCTTAAAAAAGTAATTGATCAATATGTATTAAACAAAATTTAAGCCTTTTCTAGCTTAATATTTATTTGATTGATATAACCCAATAATTCATCTCTTCCAATTTTAGTTTCGGCAGATGTCATAAAGGTAACAGGTAATTCCTCCCAAGTTTCCAGCAATTTCTTTTTGTAAACTTTTATGTTTTTATTCAGGATATTATCCTTGAGCTTGTCAATTTTGGTAAATACAATACTAAAGGGAACCCCTAATTCACCTAGGTACTCAATGAATTGAAGGTCAATTTTTTGAGGTTCTAGCCTGGAATCAATCAAAACAAAAAGATTACTCATCGCTTCCCTCTTTTCAATATAATCCGCTATCAATTCACCAAAACCAGCTCTAATTTTTTTACCCACCTTGGCATAACCATATCCTGGCAAATCCACAATAAACCAACTGTCATTTACCTTAAAATGGTTGATTAATTGAGTCTTCCCTGGTCTCCCTGATGTCTTTGCCAAATTCTTGTGATCCACCAACATATTAATTAGGCTGGACTTACCGACATTACTTCTTCCAATAAAAGCATATTCAGGCTGACTTACCGTAGGAACCTGCTCAATCTTAGCGCTGCTTACTACAAACTCTGCTTTTCCAATTTTCATTTTCGACCAATAATTAAGGGATGCCTCAAAATTAAAGCTACGGCAAAATTAAGTCATTGACTTTCGTGATCTCCACTTTTCTCCACTTAATATTCATTTTCCTTAAACATATACACAGTATAGCATCCAAAGGGTTTTGGATAAGCTTCAAACCTATTCTTTTCGCGAAAGGTGGGAAAAGTTATCAACAAAGTGGAGTTATGTGGGGATTTGTGGGGCAATTTCTATATTTTTGAGCATCTAAGTATTAAAAGCATAAAATGCTGAATCTGATAGGAGTACATGAGTGTAAAATGGATGCTAAAGGCAGGGTAATGATCCCTTCTGGCCTAAAGAAGCAACTATTGCCTGTACTTGAGAAAGGATTTGTGATTAAAAGGAGTGTTTTTCAAAAATGCTTGGAACTCTATCCGATGGATGAATGGCAATCCGTAATGAGCAAGGTTAATCGCTTAAATCGCTTTGTAAAAAAGAATAATGATTTCATCAGAATGTTTACCGCGGGTGTAAAAATAATTGAGGTTGATGCCAATGGCAGATTGAACATTCCAAAGGACCTAATGCTATATTCTAATTTAAAATCTGAATTGGTTTTATCCTCTGCAGTAGGGATAGTAGAAATTTGGGACAAAAACCAATATGAGGAGACTTTAGAAAATCCGGAAATGGATTTTGGTTCATTAGCTGAAGATGTAATGGGAAGCCTAAATAATGATCTTAATGACTTATCATAAACCGGTTCTCCTAAAAGAATGCATAGACTATCTCCAAATAAAACCAGACGGAATCTATGTAGATGTAACCTTTGGTGGCGGAGGTCATAGCAAGGAAATATTAAAACACCTTACCACTGGGCATTTATACGGTTTCGACCAAGATCCAGATGCACAACAAAATGCTATTGACAGTGAGAATTTCACCCTAATATCTTCCAACTTTAGGTTTCTAAAAAAGAGCTTACGTTTTCATGGCGTTCATAAAATTGATGGTCTTTTGGCTGATTTAGGAATTAGCTCCCACCAAATTGATGAGCCCAGTAGAGGTTTTAGCCTGCGCTTTGAGGGACCTTTAGATATGAGAATGAATCCCTCTAAAAGTCTGGATGCAAAAACCCTAATAAACACTTTCCCAGAAGAAGAACTGACGCGAATATTTAAAAATTACGGCGAATTAAACAAGGCTTATTACCTCGCCAGAACTATTATTCAAAAGCGAATAGAAAAAGAAATAGCAAGTACAGAAGACCTTAAAAAAGCGCTAGAAAGTTTCGCTCCAGGGCATAGAAGCGGAAAATTTTGGGCTCAAGTTTTCCAAGCTATACGAATGGAAGTAAATGATGAAATGGGGGCATTGCATGATTTGCTCGAACAAAGTAACGAAGTGCTAAAAGAAGATGGACGATTGGTATTTATGTCATACCACTCACTTGAAGATAGACCTGTAAAAAACTTTTTTAGAACAGGGAATATTGAAGGAGAACAGGAAAAAGACTTTTACGGAAACCTTATCCGCCCTTTAAATCCAATTACCAGAAAACCAATTATAGCTGGTGCTGAGGAAGTAAATGAAAATCCACGATCGAGAAGTGCAAAGCTTCGGGTTGCGGAGAAAAATAAAAGTCAGGAGAATTGAAATTTTTTAAAAACATAACCAGCCCATTGAATTCCCTTTTTACTGGGAAATTCTTGGTTAGCGACAATTGGCAAAAAAACTGGCCTTTCATTTTATACATCAGCCTATTGGCTATGATTATGATTTCCAGCAGCCATAGAGCAGATGAAAAAGTACACAGAATTGCAAAATTAAGAACCCAAGTAAAAGAGTTAAGCTCCGAATATACAGACACTAAAGCCAACCTAATGTTGGAAAGCATGAAAACCAAAGTGGTAGAAAAAGCAGCAGAAATAGGCCTAATACCACCCGAAAAACCACCTATTAAAATAAAGAGTAAGAAAGATTAATTGAAAACAGATAAATCCATATTAAACAGAGTTTACCTCGCTGCATTGCCCTTTTTTGTGATGGCAGTTTTGGTGCTATTCAAGCTGTTCTTTATCCATTTTCAGGAAGGTCCAGAATTGCGTTCCGAAACCCAAAGGGAGGCCGTTCGTGAAGTGAATATTGAAGCAGAAAGAGGAAATGTATATAGCTCAGACGCCAAACTACTAGCTACAACAATGCCTGTTTATAATATTTATATGGATCCTATAACTGTTAAGGAAAAACTGTTTCAGGATTCCATTTTCAAACTTTCAAAACAACTAAACCAAATTTTCCCAGAACGCTCCTCCTCTCAATGGGAAAGCTATTTAAAAACCAAAAGAGACCAAAAAAGCAGGTATGTAAAATTGGCTGAAGAGATTAGCTTCACGGAATTACAACAATTAAAAAACTGCGCAATATTTAACCAAGGGAAATTTGCCGGTGGACTTATATATGAGCAAAAAAATTACAGAAAAATGCCCCTTGGCAAAATTGCAGAACGCACAATTGGCTACGATCAAACTAGAGGAAGAACTGGGATTGAAGGTGCCTTTAGCAATTACCTTTCTGGAACTAACGGCAAACGCCTAAAACAAAAGGTAAGCAACGGTAATTGGAAACCCATAAGTGACAATTACGAAATAGAGCCAGAAGATGGTTTGGATGTGGTTACAACATTGGACACCAGAATGCAAGATGTGGTTCACCATGAATTGTTAAAGGCATTGGAAAAATTCGAGGCAGACCACGGTTGCGCCATATTAATGGAAGTAGAAACGGGGGCTATAAAAGCCATCTCCAATTTGGGTAGAACAGAAAAAGGAACCTATTTCGAAAAAAGAAATTATGCCGTTTGGGAAAGAACAGAACCTGGATCCACCTTTAAACTGGCCTCCGTAATTGTGGCTTTGGAGGATGGAATTGCAGACACCAACACTTTAGTGGATACGGAAAATGGGCTGCTAACCATTTACGGCAAAAACGTAAAAGACAGCAATTATAAAAATGGAAAAGGTGGCTATGGAAAAGTGAGCCTTAAAAAAGCTTTTGAGGTTTCCAGCAATGTGGGTATTGTAAAATTGATTTATGACAATTACAAAGACCGTCCAGAAAAATATATTGACCGCCTTTACACCATGGGTTTGCATAAAAAACTCGGGGTATCCATTCAAGGGGAAAGTGCGCCCTCTATTCCAAAACCCGGTGATGCTCGCTGGAGTGGAATCAGCTTGCCTTGGGTGGCCTTTGGTTATCAGGTAAGTTTTACCCCTCTTCAAATTCTTAGTCTTTATAATTCGGTTGCTAATGATGGAAAAATGATTCGCCCCCATTTCATCCAAGAAATTAGAAAGCACGGAAAAACTGTAGAAAAAATAGAACCCGAAGTTTTAAACCCAGCCATCTGTTCCAAAGAAACCTTAGGAAAAGTAAAAGCTATGATGCAAGGGGTTGTTCTACAGGGAACGGCAACAAATATTCAAAGCGAATTGGTTAGTATGGCTGGAAAAACAGGCACCTGCCAACAAAATTATTGGAAAGGTATGGCACCAGATTACCAAGCTAGTTTTGCTGGATATTTCCCTGCCGAAAACCCAAAATACTCCTGTATAGTGGTAGTAAACAAACCTAATTATCACAGAGGCTATTATGGATCCGCTGTTGCTGCTCCTGTTTTTAAAGCCATTGCAGAAAGTATTTATTTAAGTACGCCAGATATTGAAGATTCGAAAATTGATTTAAAGGAAACCCAATTCGCAGAATTAACTCAAACCAACGAAAATTACGAGGGTTTAAGCGGCAAGGCAAAACTCCCAAACCTTAAAGGTCTCAACGGTTCGTACATACTCCCTCTTTTGCAAAATCAAGGATTCAAAGTGAAAGTAGAGGGAATTGGCAAAGTAAAATGGCAATACCCTGCAGCAGGTTCGGATTTAGATCCTAATGTCTTAATAGAATTAAAACTAGGATGAAATTATTAAAAGACATACTCTATAAAGTTCCCATTTTAGATACCATAGGAACCACCAACCTGGCAATTTCACAATTGGCATTTGATTCTAGACGTGTAAATAAAGAAAGTCTTTTCATAGCTATAAACGGAAGCACAGTAAACGGTCATCTATA
Organism: uncultured Cryomorphaceae bacterium; assembly: GCA_937129395.1. GTDB lineage: Bacteria > Bacteroidota > Bacteroidia > Flavobacteriales > Schleiferiaceae > CAKZNE01. Next base: position 15,741 of record CAKZNE010000154.1, read on the forward strand.
TATAGAAACGGCAATAGAAAAAGGCGCTCGTTCCATTATTTGCGAAGATTTACCGGAATCTATGAAAGAAGGAATTACCTATATAAGGGTAAGAGACAGCCATTCTTCTTTAGGAATTATAGCCTCCAACTTTTACGAAAACCCTTCAAGCCAATTAAAACTGGTAGGAATAACCGGCACTAATGGTAAAACCACCACAAGTACCCTACTTTATAATTTATTCCAAAGTTTAGGGATTAAAAGCGGATTGCTTTCTACGGTTTGTATAAAAGTGGGGAGAGAAGAATTTCCTGCAACGCATACTACCCCAGATCCTATTCAATTAAACCAATATCTCCGAAAAATGGTTGATGAAGGTTGTAAGGTTTGCTTTATGGAAGCCAGCAGTCATGGGATAGAACAAAAACGAATTGCCGGACTGCAATTTGAAGGCGCCGTTTTTACAAACATCAGTCATGACCACCTAGATTACCATAAAACTTTCGACGATTATATCCTTGCCAAAAAGGCCCTGTTCGATCATTTACCGGCCCATGCTTTTGCCTTGGTAAATTCGGATGACAGACATGGATTTACCATGCTACATCATTGCAAAGCCAAGAAATATTCTTTTGGACTAAGGAGTGATGCGGATTACAAAGTGAAAATTTTAGAGCATCAATTTAATGGGATGCTTTTAAAAATTGATCAACACGAAGTTTGGACCAAGTTGATTGGGAATTTCAATGCCTACAATTTGATAGCCGTTTATGCCACAAGCATTTTATTGGAAAAAGACGACTTGCAAGTAGCTACAGCCTTAAGCAATTTATCTTCTGTGGAAGGAAGGTTTCAATATTTCCAATCTCCAAATGGAGTCACCGCTATTATCGATTATGCACATACTCCAGATGCACTAAAAAATGTGTTAGACACCATTGCAAAAATCCGTAGTGGAAACGAAACACTTTATACTGTGGTAGGATGTGGAGGCGATAGAGACAAAAGCAAAAGACCAGAAATGGCTAAAATTTCAGCTGAAATGAGTGATCAAACCATCCTTACTTCAGATAATCCGCGTAGTGAAGATCCAGATCAAATAATTGAAGAAATGGAGAAGGGTATTGAAATGCATCTTCAGAAAAAATATTTGAGCATCACCAATAGAAAAGAAGCGATAAAAACTGCTTGCAGAATGTCGAAAGCCGGTGACATCATCCTGATTGCAGGAAAAGGACACGAAAAATACCAAGATATAAAAGGCGAAAAAAGCCCATTTGATGATATGCAAATTGCCAAAGAATTTTTAAACCCAAGTCAGGACTAATGTTGTATTATTTATTTTCATTTTTAGAAGAATCTTACGGTTTACCCGGTGCTGGGCTATTTCAGTTTATCACCTTCAGAGCGGCCATGTCTTTGATTTTATCCTTGGTAATCTGCCTTATTTTTGGGAAACGAATCATCAATTATCTTCAGGCCAAACAAGTAGGTGAAACCATCCGAGATTTAGGTTTGGAAGGCCAAAAGGAAAAAGCGGGCACACCTACCATGGGGGGATTAATGATTCTTTCGGGTATTCTAATTCCTGTTTTGCTTTTCGCCAAACTTGAAAACATCTATATCATTCTTTTAATTATCACCACCATTTGGATGGGAACCATTGGGTTTATTGATGATTATATCAAAGTATTTAAAAAGGATAAAAAAGGCCTTAGGGGTCAGTTTAAAATTGCAGGTCAAGTTGGCTTAGGGATTATAGTTGGTGGGATTTTGTATTTCAATCCGGATGTAACTATCAAGGAGAAAATAAAAACCGATCCACTCCAAGAAACAATCGTAGAGGTTCCACAGCAAAATAAAACACCACAATACGGAGATGCGGAAAAATCGACCAAAACGACAATCCCATTTTTCAAAAACAACGAATTCGACTATGCCGCACCTTTAAGATGGTTGGGTATCGACGATATGAAATGGGCATGGCTTATTTTTATCCCTGTGGTTATCGTTATTGTAACCGCCGTTTCCAATGGGGCCAACCTTACAGACGGTATTGATGGTTTAGCAACAGGAACCTCAGCAATTATCGGGGTAACTCTAGGGGTTTTTGCCTACTTATCCGGTAGTATCATTTTCGCCGATTATCTCAATATCATGTATATCCCAAATGCCGGTGAATTGGTCGTTTTTATAGCCGCATTCGTTGGTGCCTGCATTGGGTTTTTGTGGTATAACTCCTATCCAGCCCAAGTGTTTATGGGAGATACGGGGAGTTTAGCCATTGGTGGAATAATCGCGGTTTTTGCCATTGCCATTCGTAAAGAATTATTGATCCCTATCCTTTGTGGAATTTTCTTGGTAGAAAATTTATCGGTAATAATGCAGGTTAGTTATTTCAAATACACCAAAAAGAAATTTGGCGAAGGAAGAAGGATTTTTAAAATGTCACCCCTGCACCACCACTACCAAAAATTAGGCTATAACGAAAGCAAAATAGTTACCCGTTTTTGGATTGTTGGGATTTTCCTAGCGGTTCTAACTTTTGTAACCCTTAAACTACGCTAAGCTTGGC